>NZ_JBSFLV010000013.1:0-104932 GCF_053599215.1 Streptomyces sp. NPDC001002
AAGAAGACGGTGAGGGCGATGCGGAGTCGACTGAGCTCGCTGCGGCTGCCCGGCACGGCGTTGTGCGATCGGGTTTTGTTTATTAGCGGCACAAAATCAGGCTAGGTGGGGGAGAGGGGTGGGGGCAAGGCCGGAGCGCGAACGGGAGCCGTCGACCTGCCGTGGGCCGATAGGTCGAAGTCCCGTCCGCGCAAGGCGCTCGTCCGCCAGCACCTGGCCTGAGCCGCCCGCAGCGCGAGCCGGCGATCGGCTCGCGCTGCGAACGTTGAGACGATCAGCTCCCGCTGGGGTCGTTCAGTCTCGCGTCGGAGGCGTGTAGAAGTCGCCCACGGAAGTCCAGACCCCGTTCTTCACCTCCACGCGTTGCACGCTGCGCGTCCCGAGGTGGTTGTCCGGGCCGAACTTCATCACCGGTGAGACGCCCGGGTCCACTGACGAAGCCTTCTGGTACGCAGCGGTGATCGCCTGGGAGGTGACCGGTCCCTTGACCGTCTTGGCGATTTCGGCGAACACCTTCGCGTTGCTCCAGCCCCACAGGGCGAGGAAGCCGGCGTCCTGGCCGGGCTCGTACTTGGCCATCGCGGTGCGGAACTCCTTCACCGAAGGGTCCGTGTCCGAGGGGGCCTTCACCAGCTGTACGGCCTTGAGGCCCTCGGCGGCGTCCTTGGCCAGCGAGAGCGTCGACTCGGCGGCCACCGGCGCGTAGGCGTAGGTCGGCAAGGAAAGGCCCTGGAGCTTGGCCTCCTTGAGGAAGGCGGCCGCCTCGGGGGAGGTGAGGATCAGGATCACCGCCTGCGTCTTCGCGGCCTTCACCTTGCTGATGACCGGGGTGTAGTCCGTGGTCTGGTACTTGACCGGCAGCCGGTCCACCTCGACCGAGGGGTCCACCTTCTTCGCGACGGGCTCCACCTGCTTGGCCACGTTCACGAACGCGGCCGGGTCACTGTGCACGACGAGGATCTTCTTCGCGCCGTCCTGCACCGCCCACGCGGCGATCGCCGCGGCCTGGTCCTCGTAGAGCGTCTGGGTGCCGAACAGGCCTGCCCGCGGCGGGTCGTACCAGGACTCGCTGCCGCCCACCTCGTTGAGGATCGGGACCTTGGACTGGTTGAGGACGAACGGGAAGGCCGCCTCCGCCTGAGAGGTGCCGTTCGCGTTGACGATGGCCACGACCTTGTCCTGCCCGACGAGTTCACGGGCGATCTGCACTGTCTGCTGCGGATCGGCCGCGTTGTCCTTGACGGTCCACTTGATCTTGCGGCCGTTGATGCCCCCTTGGGCGTTGACCATCTTGAAGTACGCGTCGGCGCCCGCCTTTTCGGGCACGCCGTACGAGGCGGTGGCACCGGTGAGGGGGAGCCACGCGCCGATATGGATCTCCGACGAGTTGCCGCCGCCTCTCGCGGAGTCCTGCCCCGCACACGCGTTGGCGGTCAGCGCCACGACGGCCAGCACGGCCGTCGTTCCCGCGGCGCGGCGGAATCTACTCATTGTCCGGAACACGGTCCACCTCGTTCACTACGGGATTTCAGTTCACCTGGGGGTCCGGGCGGTGGCCGCCGCGGGCGGGGCGGCTTCGAGGCCGCCGCTGAAGTACGCCGATTCCGCCAGGGCCGCGAACTCCGGGTCGCCCGGCCGCCCGTGGGCCGCGACGGCGCCCTCGTGCAGTACGGCCACCTCGTGGCAGACGGACAGGGCGCGGCTGAGCAGTTGTTCGAGCAGGACGACCGTCAGCCCGTCGTGGGCCAGCCGGGCGAGCCGGTCGTACACCTCGTCGACCAGGGCGGGGGCGAGGCCCAACGCCGGTTCGTCGACGATCAGGACGTCAGGGGCGACGATCAGAGCGCGGGCGATGGCGAGCATCTGCTGCTCGCCGCCGGACAGTCCGCCGGCCGACGCGGACATCCGGTCGCGCAGGCGCGCCGGCAGCCATTGGACGGTCTCGTCCATCCGCTCGCGAAGTGCCGAGCCGCCGATACCCGCCGCGTACGCGGCGACTTCGAGGTTCTCGCGCAGGGACAGCGTCTTGAACAGGGCCCGTCCCTCGGGCGCCAGGCTGGTCCGGACGGTCCCGCCGGTCTCCCGGTCACCGTGGGCGGGCCGCAGCGAGCCGTGCAGGATGCCGGCCAGCGTGCTCTTGCCCGCCCCATTGGCACCCGCGATACCCAGCACCACCCCCTGGCGGACGTCGAGTTCGACGTCCCGCAGGGCGACCACACCGCCGTAGCTGTGACCGACCCCGCGCAGCCGGATCATGCTCCGCTCGCCCACCCGCTCCGGCGGCCGGGTCCTGCCGTCGACCGTGCCCAGGTACGACGACCGCACTTTGGGGTCCTGCAACACGGTGTCCGGCGTGCCCTCGCCGATCGTGCGGCCGAAGTCGAACGCCAGCACCCGGTGGGCGACGGAGAAGAGGTCGTCGAGGACGTGGTCGATGACCACCACGGCCGTGCCACCCGCGTGCAGTCTCCTGATGTGCCGTGCCAGCAGGGCCCGTTCACCCGAGTCGAGGCCGCCGAACGGCTCGTCGAGGATCAGCAGTTTCGGCTCCTCGGCCATCGCGCGGGCCAGGTCGAGCCGCTTCTGCAGACCGAACGGCAGCTCCCCGGGGCGCCGGTCGGCCACGTCCGCCAGACCTACGGAGTGCAGCAGCCGCGTGACCTCGGCCCGGTCCCGAGCCGTGATCCGGCGACGGGTGCACAACACGTCCTCCGCGACGGTGAGTTCGGAGAAGACCTCCGCGTGCTGGAAGGTACGGCCGATGCCCAGCCGGCGCCGCGCGGTCGCCCGCGCCTTGAACAGCGGCCGCCCGTCGAACTCGGCGATCCCGTTCACCCGGCCGTTGCCGGTCAGCCCCGACAGCGCGTTCAACAGGGTTGTCTTTCCTGCCCCGTTGGGCCCGATGACGGCCAGGATCTCGTCCTGCCGCAGCGGCAGCGAGGCGTCCTCCAGCGCTTTGAGCCCGCCGTACGAGACCGACACATGCTCCAGACGCAGCAGTACGGGACCCTCGCTCGCCGTTTCGGACGGGAGCTGGAGCGGCGCCGGCTCCACCAACGTGCCCTGTGGCGAAGGGCGTTCGGTGCCAGGCCGGCGCAGCACGCGCCGCAGGAGCCCGCGAGCGGGCTTGGCGAGGAACGGCACGACCCCGCCGGGGAGGAAGAGGAGCACCGCGATCAACACCAGCCCCTGCACCACCGGTTGGGGGAGTCCGACGGCGGACGAGAGCGACGGGTTCCAGGTGAGGTAGATCCCGCCGGCCACGGCTCCCACGATGGTCCCGACTCCGCCCAGCACGCAGGCCGCGATCAGCGAGATGCCGAACGTCAGCGAGAAGGGTTCCGGGCTCACGAACCCGGTGAGCAGTCCGAGCAGTACGCCCGCGAAGCACGTACATGCCCCGCTCACCGCGAACGACAGCGAGGACTGCGCCTCCGGGGCGATGCCGAGCGTACGGGCCGCCAGGGGATGGGACTTGGCGGCCACCAGCCGCATCCGCAGCCCTGAGGCGGCGGCCGGCACGGCCAGCGCGAGCACCACGGAGGCGGCTCCGACCGCGAGGTACTGGGCGTCCGAGCCGCCGCCCGCGAGGGTACCGAGGCCCAGGGCGCTGCGCAGTTGGACCACCGGCACGCCCTGGTCGCCGCCGGTCACGCTGCTCCAGCGGTTGATCAACTCCAGTGTCACCGTGGTGAACGCGAGCGTCAGCAGGGCGATGTAGAGCACCGAGAACCTGGCTCCGGCGTATCCGAGGAAGGCGCCCAGCGCGGCACCGGTGGCCACCGCGCCGAGGATCACCGCCTCCAGCGACCAGTCGTGGCCGCTGCCGTACGCGGCGAAGTAGGCGCCGATGGCGAAGAACGCGGGGTGACCCACCGACCAGATGCCGGACCAGCCGGCGAGCAGACCGACCGACAGCACCACGATCGTGTACACGGCCGCGAGCCCCACCGAGTACATCTGGTACGCGGGGATCGCGCCGCCCGCCATGAACGCCATGAGCACCGCGCCGGCGGCCGGGCCCAGGGCGGCCTTCGCCAGGAGGGAACGGTTGAAGACCATGGAGACGACCCCTCAGACCCGTTGGAAGGTGCGGGTGCCGAACATGCCCTGGGGGCGGATCAGCAGCACCAGCACGGTGAAGGAGAAAACGAACGTGTCCCGGAAGCTGGCGGAGACGTAGTTGGCCGCCAGGTTGTCCAGGACGCCGATGGTCAGACCGCCCAGGACAGCGCCGTACATGCTGGTCAGACCGCCCAGGAAGATTCCGGCGAAGGCCCGGAAGAGCGGTGCGACCAGTGCGGTGGGCACCAGGCCCGACCGTGGCGCGTACAGACAGGCGGCGAGGGCGGCGAGGCCGAGGCCGAGCGCCCAGGAGATCCGGGCCAGGCGTTGGGCGCTGAGCCCGAGCACTCGGGCGGTGTCCGCCGACTCGGCCACGGCGCGCATCGCCGAGCCGAGCGTGGTGCGGGCGAAGAGATAGCCGACCAGCGCCATTGCCACGGCGGCGACGGCGATCGTCACCAGGCTCTGGACCGGCACCGCGGCGCCCGACCAGTGCACCGACCCGTCGACCAGGCTGGGGAAGGCCTTCGGCTGGTCGCCCCAGATCGATCCGGCCGCGCTCTCCGCGATCAGGGACACGCCCATCGTCACGACCAGGGCGGAGAACAACTGCCCCTGCCCCAGGGGCCGGATCACCGTCTCGCGCACCAGCAGTCCCGATGCCACGGTGATGGCGACGGCCGCGAGGATGCCGAGCACCGTCGCGACCCCGCGGTCGTGGAGCGAGACCGCCACGTACAGGCCCAGGGTGGCGAGCGAGGCCATCGCGAAGTTCACGACGTCCGTGGCCCGGTAGATGATGACCAGCCCCAGACCCATGAGGCCGTAGACGGCTCCACTGGCCACTCCGCTGACCAGGACAAGCAGGAACTGGCTCACAGTCCCTCCTTAGGGGAAGAGCGCGTTCGCGCCACTTGGGCAAGAAGCATGATCACCTCACGAACCGCAAAGTTAAAGTGAACTCAATTCAGTACGCTAGGCAGTCAGGAGCCGGACGGGCAAGCCTCGTGCACGGGATTTGTGCCGAGCGCCCGACTCCGGTTCAGTGCGCGGCGACCGTCGGTGACTCGGTGAGCGCGGTCCGTGCCGCCGTCAGCCCGAAGACCAGCGCCGGGGCGAGGCCACCGGCGTAGGCGCGCCGGTACAGGCCGCCGGCGTCCGCCCCGGCCGAGAGCAGGCCGGGCACCGGGCCCCCGCCGTCCGAGTCCGCGGACAGGGCGTGCGCCCCGGCGTCGATGAGCAGCCCGCCGAAGGTGAACGTGATCGCCGGGGCCGCCTCGATCACGTAGAACGGCGGTTCATCGAGCGGCAGTTGGTCGAGCGTCCGCCCGGGCACCGGTGAACCGCTCGCGCTCGTAGTTGCGTTGAACTCCTCGATACGGTCCCGGATCGTGGCCCCCGGATAGCCCCACTCCTCGGGCATCGACGCGAAGTCGTCCAGGCTGTCCGCCACCGCGCTCCGAGCGCCCGCGCGATGGCACAGCTGGAACTTGTCCACGCCGGGGATGCCCTCCACGTACGAGGCGCTGATCCACTCGCGGTGCACCCGCGCGTCGGCGACCAACAGGCCGCGCGCCTGCGGCCGTTCGAGCAGCGCCATGGCAGTGAGATGGTCGCCGACCGTCTCGTCGACGAACCGCTCGCCCGTCGTGTCGAACAGCAGGGCGTGCTCGCTGTAGTAGAGCGCCAGGTCGACGAAGCGCGCGGGGTCGGCCAGCGAGACGCCCGCCGGCATCAGGTGCCCGTAGAACCCCGCGTCCTTCCTGCCGAACGCGGCGCCCGCGGCCCACCCGAGCGTCAGACCGTCGCCCCGGCTGTGCGGGTTGGCCCGCAGTTCGATGTCCGCGGCCTGGGGGTGGACGTGCTCGGCGCGCAGGCGCGGATCCCCCTGGAAACCGCCCGTCGCGAGCAGTGTCCAGGTCGCCTCGATCCGGCGCGGAGATCCGTCCGGCAGCAGGACGTCCGCCCCCTTGACCACCCCGTTCTCCGTCACGAGGGACTGGGTCCAGCAGCCGGTCAGCACCTCCTGGCCCCGGTCGCGGATCAGTCGCTCGCAGGTGTCGAGGTAGTGGTTGGTGTCGACCTGGTGCCCGCGGCCGAAGCCGAGCACGGGCACCTGCGGTCGGCACTCCACGCCGAGCGACCGGACCCACGCCACGCCGTCCGCGAACCCGTCCACCAGAGCGGCGGCCAGCTCCGGGTCGCCGTCCGGATTGACCCGGCGCATCTCCTCGACCGTCGGGGTCGTCCAGATGAAACCGGCGAAGCGGGCGGAGCCGCCGGTGCGTTCCGCCTTCTCCACCAGCACCACCGAGCCACCCTCGGCGGCCACCCGGGCGGCGGCCGAGAGGCCGGCCATTCCGCCGCCGATCACCAACAGATCCACTGTCTCCGTACCCATAGCGGGTCCCACCGCCTTCGCGTCGCTGACTGAAACATGACGCTAATTGAACTCACTTCTGGAGTCGAGAGAGCGGACGACGCGGGGTGGAGCGGTGTGGGTTTCGGCCGGATGTGCCGGGACCGGTCGGGGACCGGTTGAGGATCAGCCGGAGATCGGCCGGAGACCAGTCGAGGACTGGTCGGGGATCAGTCGGGGATCAGCACCGCACGCCCCCGCACCTCACCGGACCGCAGCTTCGCGATCGCCTCCGGCGCGCTCGACAGCGCGAACGGCTCGACTTCGACCCGCAGGGCGCCCTCGCGGGCCAGCGCGATGACCGCTTCCAGTTCGGGCAGGGTCCCCCAGAAGGGCAGCGAGACCCGCGTGCCGGGAGGGAGTGCGCCGGGTTTGCGGACCGCGAGCTCCCCGCCGCCGCTGCCCACGACGGCCAGCTCGCCGCCCGCCCGCAGCACGTCCACCGCGAGACCCAGAGTGGAACGGCTGCCTACGAAGTCGAGCACGGCCACCGCCCCGACCCCGCCCGTCCGGTCACGGAGGACCGTCGCGGTGTCGGGCCGCAGGAGCGTGCCGAAGTGCGCGCCGCTCTCGTCGGCCAGCGTCAACGCCTCTTCCCGTACGTCCACGGCCAGCACGCGCGCGGAGGTCTTGGCCCGCAGGATCTGGACGGCCAGATGTCCCAGTCCGCCGATGCCGAGCACGACCACGCTCGCGCCCGGGGCGTCGCCGAGCGCGCGGCGGACGGTGTGCACGGCGTGGTACGCGGTGAGCCCGGCGTCCGTCAGGGGTGCCGCCTCGGCGGGGACCAGGCCACCCACCGGGACCAGCAGCCGACCCGACGGTACGAGCATCAGGTCGGCCATCCCTCCGTCGCGCCCGAGCCCGGCTCCCGTTCCGACGTGGTCGGCGTCCAGGGCCGCGCGCCGGTCGCAGTAGTTCTCCGCCCCGACCGCGCAGCGCGCGCAACTCCCGCACCCCCAAGGGCCGTACACGACCACGCGCTCGCCGACCGCCGGACCCACGGCCCGCGGACCGCGCTCCAGCACCCGGCCCGCGACCTCGTGCCCGAGGGTGAACGGAATTCGGTACGGGAGATCGCCCGGCCCGGCGTCGATGACATGGAGATCCGAACGGCACAGGCCGGCCGCCTCCACCTGGATCAGGACCTCTTCGGCACCTGGTGAGGGGCGCGGCACCTCCGTGAGGACCGGTGGGCCACCGTGTCGGGTCAGTCTCAGCGCTCTCGTCCTGCCTGTTGACATACGTGGGACAGTAACAAAAATGAAGTCAGTTCAGTAACGGTCAATTCGGTACATGGGCGTGAGGTGGTGGCCATGGATGGGCAGTGAGCACGGGGAGCGCTTCGGTGGGCGGGTCGCGCTCGTCACCGGCGCTGGATCCGGCATCGGCGCGGCGGTCGCCCGGCGGCTCGCCGCGCAGGGGGCCGAGGTCTTCGTCGCGGACGTCGACGGCCCTGCGGCCGAGGCGGTGGCGAAGGAGCTGCTGCGAGCGCACCCGCTGACGGTCGACGTGGCCGAACCCGCCCAGGTGGACCGGGCGTTCGACGAGGTCGTACGACTCCACGGGCGGCTCGACACCGTCGTGCACGCGGCCGGAGTCGACGACCCCACGGCCAAGGAGTGGATCGCGGAAACCCTGGTCGCGGACCGGCCGCCGGACGTGACGACGCGGCTCGGCGACGAGGCGTGGCGGCGCGTGATGCGGGTCAACCTGGACGGCACCTTCCATGTCCTGCGCGCCGCCCTGCGGATCATGGCACCGCGGCGCTCCGGAACTGTCGTCACCGTCGGTTCCTCTTCGGTCTTCGACACCCAAGTCGGTTATCCGCACTACGCGGCCTCCAAGGCCGGCGCGCACGCGCTGAGCCAGTCCGTCGCCAAGGAGGCGATCGCGTTCGGGATTCGCGTCAACATCGTGGCGCCGGGCCCGACCGACACCGGTATGGCCGCCCGGACCCCCGCTGCTCTGCGTCGGGGCTTCGCTGATCCGCGAGTGCGCCCGTACGCCACGCCGGAGGAGATCGCCGACATCGCCCTGTTCCTGGCGAGCGACGAGGCCGCGAACCTCGTCGGCGCGGTCCTCCTCGCCAACGGCGGGCGCTTCACCGTCTAGGGAGGCTTGCATGTTCCGGCTCGATGCCGATCCCACGCTGTTGCTGGAGAGCGACGAACGACGTCAACTCCGCGAGGTGCTGAGGGAGTTGCTGGCCGCGACCTGCGGGCCCGCCGAAGTCCGCAGACAGGCGGAGAGCGCGCGTGGACACGACCGGGCGCTGTGGGACCGCCTCGCCGGCGAGATCGGCGTGCACGGACTCGCGATACCCGAGGAGTACGGCGGTGCCGGCTACACCTTCGCCGAACTCGCCGTGGCGCTGGAGGAGACCGGCCGTGTGCTGTGCCCCGCACCGCTGTTGCCCACCGTCGTCCTCGCCGGACAGGCCCTGTTGGCCAGCGGCGACCGGCGAGCCTGTACCCGATGGCTGCCGGGTATTGCGGCCGGTGCGCGCACGGCCACGGTCGCGGGCTTCCTGCATCCGGCCGATGTGGTGGCCGAAGAGGCCCCCGGCGGCTGGGTGTTGAGAGGTGAGGCCGATTTCGTACCCGACGGAGAGGGTGCCGACCTCCTGGTTGTTGCGGCCCAAACGCCGGACGGGGAGCGGCTGTTCGTCTGTGAGCCGGACGCCGCGACCTGTGACCGCACGGCTCGACGCGTGCTCGACGCCACCCGCCGCCAGGCCCTCGTCCGCTTCCGGGGAGCGCCCGCCGAACCGCTCGGTGAGCCCGGACAGGCACCCGTGATTGTCGAGGCCGTCCTCGACGCCGGTCGTGTAGCGCTGGCCGCCGAGCACGTCGGTGGCAGCTCGCACGCCCTGGACGCCGTACTGGAGTACGTGACGGAACGAACTCAGTTCGGTCGAGCCATCGGGTCGTTCCAGGCGATCAAGCACCGACTGGCCGACCTCCTCGTCGAGGTCGAGGGAGCCCGGTCGGCGTCGGCATACGCGAGCGCCTGCCTGGCCGCGGGGGCGCCGGAACTGCCCGTGGCGGCGAGCGCCGCGGCGGTCGCCTGCACCACCGCGTACCGCCTCGCCACCGCCGAGTACGTCCAGCTCCACGGCGGGATCGGCTTCACCTGGGAGCATCCGGCCCACCTCTGGCTGCGCCGGGCGCGGGCCGACGAGGCGCTGTTCGGCACGGCCGACGACCACCGGTTGCGGTTGGCGCGTCTGCTCGGCCTCACCGGGCGTACCGGCTGATCGCTCGCGGGGTGTCCGCGGCGGTCACTTGCCTCCCGATCCATTGACAGGGGCATCTACTCGCCCACAGAATCGAACTCAATTCAGTTCAGTTGGAGGAGCTCATGGCAGTCGAAGACGAGATCCAGTTCGAACGGGACGGGCAGGTTGCGCGGGTCTGGCTGAACCGCCCGCACAAGAAGAACTGCGTGACCGTGCCGATTCTGAACCGGCTGGACGAGATCATCACCGAGGTCGACGCGGACCCCGAGCTGCGCGTGCTGGTGCTGCGCGGGCGCGGCAACACCTTCTGCTCCGGGTTCGACCTGGACAGCCTCAAGGCCGACTTCGTCGGCAGGTCCAACGCGATCGACGTCGCCGTGCTGTCGGCCAAGGTCTGCGACCGGCTGTACTCGATGAAGACCCCGTCGATCGCCGTCCTCGAAGGCCATGTCACCGCGGGCGGCTTCGAGTTGATGATCTCCTGCGACTTCGCGATCGCCGCGGACGACGCCCTGATCGGGGACTTCCACATCCGGCGCGCCCTGTTCGGCGGCGCCGGCCCGATCTACCGGGTGCCACGCATGATCGGCGTGCGCAAGACCAAGGAGCTCATGCTCACCGGCAAGCTGCTCACCGGGGTCGAGGCCGCCGAGTTCGGTCTCATCAACTCCTCGGCCCCTGCGGACAAACTCGACGCCACCGTCGAGGAGTTCGCCGACCAGCTCGTCGACAAGAGCCCGTTCACCATGTGGATCACCAAGATGACCATCGACCGCAGCCTCGACGCCGACATCCAGTCGCTGATGGTCATGGAGCACCTCGCGGTCGGCGTGATGCTCAACTCCGAGGACGCGGCGGAGGGCGTGGCGGCCTTCCTGGAGAAGCGGGAGCCGCAGTGGAAGGGCCGCTGAGCACAGCGCCCGGGACCGGGAGCCGACTGCGTGGCTCCCGGTGCGCCGACTGCTCGGTGGCCGTCTACCCCGCCGACCCGACGTGCCCGCGCTGCGGGGGACCGGCCGAGCCGGTCGCCCTCTCCGGCACGGGCACGCTGTGGACCTGGACCGTGCAGCGGTACGCGCCCAAGTCGCCACCGTACGCCCCGCCCTCCGCTGGCTTCGCGCCCTTCACTGTCGGATACGTGGAACTGCCGGAAGGCGTAAGGGTGTTGGCCAGGCTCGACATCCAGCCCGAGGACGCGGAGATCGGCATGCCGTTGACGATCACGGCGGGCGACGGCGTGCCCACGGCCGCGGGAGACGCCGTATGAGCGGCGAGGACGTGCTGGTCTGTGGCGCCGGGATCACCTCCTTCGCCCGGACGGAGGCGAGCGGTCGGCAGTTGGCGGTGCAGGCCGTGCGGGCCGCCCTGGCCGACGCCGGACTCCCGTGGTCCCGGGTGCGGGCCGCGTACGGCGGCAGCGATGCGGCCGGCAACGCCGACACGCTGGTCGCCGAACTCGGCCTGACGGGAGTGCCGTTCACCAATGTGCGCAACGGTTGCGCGACCGGCGGCAGCGCGCTGGTGTCGGCGGTGAACGCGATCCGCTCCGGCGCGGCGGATGTCGCCCTCGCCGTCGGATTCGACAAGCATCCGCGCGGCGCCTTCGACCCGCGGCCTGCCGACTGGGGCCTCGACGAGGCCTACGGGCGCGACGGGTTGATGGTGACCACGCAGTTCTTCGCGATGAAGATCCAGCGGTACATGCACGACCACGGCATCAGCCCCCGCACCCTCGCGCTCGTCGCGCAGAAGGCGTACGCCAACGGGGTGCTCAACCCGCACGCCTGGCGTCGCAAGCCGCTCGACGCGGACGAGATCCTGGCGTCCGGGATGGTCAACGACCCGCTGACCCGGTACATGTTCTGCTCGCCCGGCCAGGGCGCGGTCGCGCTGATCCTGTGCAGCCGCGCAGTGGCCCGCGAGCTCGACGCGACGGCGATCACGCTGCGGGCGGCGGTCGTACGGACCCGGCGGTTCGGCTCTTTCGAGGTGTTCAGCCCCTGGGCGCCGGCGGGGTCGCCGACGAGCGTGAGCGCGGACGCGGCTCAAGCCGCCTTCGAGCAGGCCGGGTTGGGACCGCGTGACATCGACGTGTGCCAGTTGCAGGACACCGAGAGCGGCGCCGAGGTGATGCACCTGGCCGAGTGCGGGTTCTGCGAACACGGCGAGCAGGAGTCGCTCATCCCCTTCGGCGCGACCGGGATCGACGGCTCGCTGCCGGTCAACACCGACGGCGGGTGCATCGCCAACGGTGAGCCGATCGGTGCCTCCGGACTGCGCCAAGTCCACGAGGTCGTACAGCAGTTGCGCGGCCGGGCGGGCGAACGGCAGGTACTCGGCGACCCGTCGACCGGCTTCACCCATGTGTACGGGGCGCCGGGCGTGAGCGCCTGCACGGTACTGACCCGCTGACCGGCTGACCCACTGACGGGCTGACCCACTGACCGGCTGACCCACTGACGGGCCGACTCGCTGAGCGGAGGAGAGGAGGACCATGGACGCCATACCCGACCCCGACGAGTTCCGCGCCGAAGCCCGGCGCTGGCTGAAGGGCGTGGCGACAGCGCGCGCCGCACACCGGGAATGGGGGCGCGGCGACGACTCGGTGGCCGTCTTCGAGAACTGGACCGAGGCCGAGGAACGCACCCATACCGACCGGACACGGGACTGGGAACGCATCCGTTACGACCAGGGCTGGGGCGCGATCGGCTGGCCGCCGGAGTACGGCGGACGCGAACTGCCCCCGTATTACGAGCAGTTGTATCGCGCGGAGGAGTCCGCGTTCGACGTACCCCGGCGCACCGAGATCTTCCCGGTCACCCAGCAGCTCGTGGCACCCGCGATCCGGATCTGGGGCACCGAGGAGCAGAAGCGGCGCTGGCTGCGGCCCATGCTGCGCACCGACGAACTCGCCTGCCAGCTCTTCTCCGAGACCGAGGCCGGCTCCGACCTCGCCGCCGTGCGCACCCGGGCCGTACGGGACGGCGACGGCTGGATCCTGAGCGGCCACAAGATCTGGACGTCCGGTGCCAGGGTGGCCAGTTGGGGTGTCGCCGTCTGCCGTACCGACCCTGACGTGCCCAAGCACCCGGGCATCACGGTCTTCCTCGTGCGGATGGACGCGCCGGGCGTGACCGTCCGGCCCATCCGGCAGATGACCGGCGGCGCGAGCTTCAACGAGGTGTACCTGGACGACGTCTTCGTGCCCGACACCGACCGGCTCGGTCCGGTCGGCGAGGGCTGGCGGGTGACGCTCACCGTGCTCGCCGCCGAACGCCTCGATTCCGGGGGGCTCGGCCTGGACAACGCCGATCGCGCGCTCGACCTGGCCCGGCACATGTCCCGTCCGCTCACCGACGGTGAAAGGCAGCAGGCGGCCGACCTGTTCGTGCGCACCCTCGTCCAGCGCCTCATCGGGCTGCGCGTGACCTCGGCCCTCGCGGCCGGACGCGAACCGGGTGCCGAAGCCTCGGTCGGCAAGCTCCACGCCACCGCGACCATGCGCGCCACCACCGACCTCGTCCAACAACTCCTCGGGCCGCGGCTGGCCGCCGACACGGGGGAGTGGGGCACGTACGCCTGGACCGAGCACCTGCTAGGCGCGCCCGGCTATCGCATCGCCGGCGGCAGCGACGAGATCCAGCGCACCATCCTCGCCGAACGGGTGCTGGGCCTCCCCAAGGAGCCGAAGGGAGACGGACGTTGACCACCACGACCGAGGTGAACGAACTTGCCCGACGGGTCCGCGCCCGCCTCACCGAACACCATCCCGGCGAGCCGCTCGGCGACCTGCGCACTCTTCTCGGCGGCCACTCCGGGCTCACCTATTCCATCGCGGCGGGGTCGCTCTCGTATGTCGTGAAGGCGGTCCCGCCGGGCCAGCGAGCCGTCGGCCGCAACGACGTGTTGCGTCAGGCCCAAGTACTGGGCGCTCTCGCTGGATCTGCCGTGCCCGTGCCGGGTGTTGTCGCCGTCGACGAGGCCGAACCTGCCTGGTTCGCCATGGAGTTCGTGGCGGGCGAGGCGATCGAGCCGGTTCTCGACGAGCACAGTCTCGATCCCGAGCTGTGCCGGAACCGCATGCTGGCGGTCGCCCACGTGCTGCGCGCACTGCACGCCACGACAGGCACACCGTCGACGGAACCTCTCGACCCCGCCGGTGAGTTGGACCGCTGGACTCGCACCATGCGGGCCGTACCGGTGGAGCTCCGGCCGGGTGCCGAGGATGTGCTGAGCGCGCTGGCCGACCGTATCCCCGACGGCGTTCCTTCTACCCTCACCCACGGCGACTTTCGCCTCGGCAACGTCCTTTGTGAGGGTGCACGTCCGGCCGCCGTCGTGGACTGGGAGATCTGGGGGTACGGGGATCCGCGTATCGACCTGGGCTGGTTCCTTCTCTTTGCCGACCACCACAACTTCCCCCGGCTCGGCCGCGCCGTGCCCGGCCTGCCCACCGAGCGCGAACTGCTCACCGCCTACCTCGCCGGTCGGCCCGAACCCCCCGACCTCGACTGGTTCCGTGCGCTGGCCCGCACCAAGATGGCCGCGATCATGGGCCACAACCTGCGTCGGCACCGCGAGGGCAAACACCACGACCCCGACCAGGAGCGGCTGCCCCCGACCATCGCGGCGATGATCCGCGCGGCCGGCGACATCCTCGCCCGACGGTCCTGAAGGAGTGCCACCATGGATTTCGGACTCTCCCCGAGGGCCGACGAACTCCGCTTGCGCATGGCCGCGTTCATGGAGGAGTACGTCCTGCCTGCCGAGCCCGTCTACGACCGGCAGCTCGCCGAAGCGGACGACCCGCACGAACTGCCGCCGATCATGCGCGAGTTGAAGGAGAAGGCGCGCGCCGAGGGCCTGTGGAACCTCTTCATGGCGCACGGCCCTGAGCACGATGGTTGGGGCGCCGGACTCACCAACCTCGAATACGCCCCCCTCGCCGAACTGGCCGGCCGCTCAGTCATCGGCCCCGAGGTCTTCAACTGCTCCGCCCCCGACACCGGCAACATGGAACTGCTCGCCCTCTTCGGCACACCCGAGCAACAGGACCGCTGGCTGCGGCCGTTGCTCTCGGCAGAGATCCGGTCCTGCTTCGCCATGACCGAGCCCGAGGTCGCCAGCTCCGACGCACGCAACATCCGTACCCGGATCACCCGGGACGGCGACGAATACGTCGTCGACGGACACAAGTGGTACACCTCCGGGATCCTCGACCCGGACTGCCGGCTGATCATCCTGATGGGCGTCACCGACCCGGACGCGCCCACCTACCGACAGCAGAGCATGCTGCTGATCCCCCGGGACACACCGGGGATCACCGTGCTGCGCGATCTGCCGATGTTCGGCTACACCGACCGCTGCGGCCACGGCGATGTGCTCTTCGAGGACGTACGGGTCCCGGTGTCCTCGATGCTCGGCGGCGAGGGCGACGGATTCGCCCTGGCGCAGGGGCGGTTGGGGCCGGGCCGGATGCACTACGCCATGCGCGCGGTCGGATTCGCCGAACGGGCGCTGGAGTTGATGTGCCGCCGCACCCTGACCCGTACCGCTTTCGGCGGGCCGCTCGCCGAACGCGGTGTCGTCCGCGAGTGGATCGCGCGCAGCCGTATCGAGATCGAGCAACTGCGGCTGCTGGTTCTCAAGTCGGCCTGGCTGATGGACACGCAGGGCAACGCGGCCGCCCGTACCGAGGTCGCCGCGATCAAGGTGGCCGCGCTGGAGGTGGCCCACAAGGTCGTCGACCGGGCGGTCCAGGCGCATGGGGCCGCGGGGGTCAGCGACGACACCGTACTTGCCCGGCTCTACGCGATCACCCGCGCCCTGCGGATCGCGGACGGCCCGGACGAGGTGCATCTGCGCACGGTCGCCCGGCGTGAGCTCGCCAAGTACCCGGAGGAGTCGGCGTGAACGGACAGGTGCTGGACCGCCGGGTGGCCGTGATCACCGGCGGCTCGCGGGGGATCGGCCTCGGCATAGCGAAGGCCTACCGGGAAGCAGGTGCCCATGTCGTCATCGCCGCCCGCAAACCGGCCGGACTCGCCGCCGCGCGCGAGGAGTTGCTGCGCGTCAAGGGCGACGGCGAGGTGCACGACGTGGTCGCGCACGCCGGAGAGCCGGCCGATGCCGAGCGGTGCGTGGAGGAGACCATGGACCGGTTCGGCAGGCTGGACATCCTGGTCAACAACGCGGCCACCAATCCGTACATGGGCCCGCTCCTCGACCTCGACCCGCCGCGCGCCCGGAAGACCGTCGAGGTCAACCAGTACGGCATGGTGCTCTGGACCCGGTGCGCCTGGCGGGCGTGGCTACGGGAGCATGGCGGCGCGGTCGTCAACATCGCCTCCGTCGGCGGGCTCGTCGTCGATCCGCAGATCGGCTGGTACAACGCCACGAAGGCGGCCATGCTGCACATGACGCGGCAACTCGCCTACGAACTCGGGCCGTCGGCCCGGGTGAACGCCATCGCGCCCGGTCTGATCAAGACCGAACTGGCCCGCGCTGTATGGGAACCACGGGAGCCGATCCTGACCGCCAGGCTTCCCCTGCGTCGGCTCGGGACCGTCGAGGACGTGGCCGACGCGGCGGTGTTCCTCGCCTCCGACGCGTCCTCCTGGATGACCGGGCAGACGCTGGTCCTGGACGGCGGGGCGACCGCGTTGCCGATCGGGGTGGAGGCGTGAGCGCGCCTGCCGTGGACCTGTTCTCGCTGCGCGACCGGGTGGCCGTGGTCACCGGCGCCTCCTCCGGGCTCGGCGCGCGGTTCGCCACCGTGCTGGCCGCGGCCGGCGCCACCGTGTTCGCGGCGGCCCGGCGACCGGACCGGCTGAAGGAACTGGCCGACGGCGACCCGCGCATCCACCCGGTCGTCTGCGACGTCTCGCTCGAACACGACCGGGTACGGCTCGTCGAGACCGTGCTGGAGCACGGCTCGGGCATCGACGTCCTGGTCAACAACGCGGGAGCGCCCGGAGCCGTACGGGCCGAGGACGAGAGCTCCGGCGACTTCTCGGACGTCCTGGCCGTGAACCTCGTGGCGCCGTTTCATCTCGCCCGGCTGCTGGCCGAGACACCGTCCCACCATGACCGTACGAGAGCCGTCGTGAATGTGTCTTCCGTCCTCGGGCTTGTGTCCGGTGCCCCGCTCGGGGGCGCCGCCTACGCCGCGTCCAAGGCTGGACTCGTCGGGCTGACGCGGGAGTTGGCCGGGCAGTGGGGGAGGGAGGGGGTGCGGGTCAACGCCCTTGCTCCGGGCTGGTTCCGGTCCGAGATGACCGACGGGCTGTTCGCCGACGAGCGGGCGCGGCGGTGGGTGGAGCGCGGCACGATGCTGGGGCGCGGCGGCCAACAGGACGAGCTGGACGGGGCGTTGCTCTATCTCGCCTCCGACGCCTCCTCGTACTGCACCGGACAGGTGCTCACCGTGGACGGCGGATGGACGGCGCGATGAGGGTCACGTGCGAGATCGACGGCGACGGGGTCGCGCACGTCGAGATGTGCCGCGGCGCCGGCAACGCGATCGACCTCGCCATGGCCAGGGGGCTGCGGGACGCGGCGCGGGAGTGCGCGGGCGCACGGGTGCGTGCGGTGCTGCTCAGCGGGCAGGGGCGGTCCTTCTGCGTGGGCGGCGACCTGAGCGAGTTCGGCGCGCTGGACGGTGAGCGGCTGGCCGGGCACCTCGCCGAGGTCACCGACGCGCTGCACGAGGCGCTGCGGATCCTCGCCGGTCTCGACGCCCCGCTGGTGGCGGCCGTACAGGGAGCCGTCGCGGGGGCCGGACTGGGGCTCGCCATGGCCGCCGACCTCGGGTTCGCGGCCACGGACGCCGGGTTCACGGCGGCGTACACCGGGATCGGGTACTCCCCGGACGCGGGCGTCAGCTGGCTGCTGCCCCGGCTCGTCGGGCCCAAGCGGGCGCTGGACCTGCTGCTGACCAATCGCCGGGTCTCCGCCGCCGAGGCGCTGGACATGGGGCTCGTGAGTCGGGTCGTCGCCCCCGAGCGGCTACAGGCCGAGGCTGAGGAAGCCGCGAGGGCTCTGGCGCACGGAGCGACAGGGGCGTACGGGGCGACCCGCCGCCTTGTCGGCGGGGCGCTGTCGACCGGACTGCACGAACAGCTCGACGCGGAGGCGCACCGGCTGGCCGCGGCCGCGGTGTCCGCCGAGGGGCGGGAGGGCGTGGCCGCCTTCCTCGCCAAGCGGCGGCCGGACTTCCCGCGCGCGGTGACCCGGTGAAGCGCGCGACCGTACGTCCAGGGTGTGCGGCTGCCCGGGGTACGCGGCTCCCCGCCCGGTCCTCGACTCGTAACCAACCTGAACTTGGGTCTACTCTCGGACGACCGGCCGGTGATCGGAACCGGCCGTGGAGCAGAGGGAGCGGCAATGGCAAGGGCACGGATCGTGGATCCGGAGGAGGGGCCCAGGTCGAAGCGGGCAGCCATCCTGGTGGCCGCCGTGGAGCGGTTCGGCGAGGACGGCTACGAGGGCACCAAATGGTCCGAGGTCGCCGACCGGGTGGGTATCGGGCAGACCGCTCTCTACCACTACTTCGAGTCGAAGGCCCACTGTCTGCTCACGATCATGCGCCTGGAGCTCCAGCGCTCCCACGACATGTTCGTCGAGGCCACGGCCGACGCGACCGACCCGGTCGAGGAACTGCGTGCGGCGGTGCGCGCCGCCTTCGCGGTCAGCGAGCAGGAGATCCGCCAGATGCGCATCCTGCAGGCCAACATGTCCCTGCTGGCCAGCCCGCGTAAGTCCAAGCGCGAGGAGACCGAGCGGGTCGCGGCGCGCCAGCTGGTGCAGATGGTCGAGCGGGACTGGACGAATCTGCTGATGCGCGGCATGTCCAAGGGCGCGTTCCCGGTCCGCGACGCGCACACCCTGGGCCTCGCCGTGCTCGGCATGATCGTCAGCGTCTGGCGCTGGTACCGCCCGACCGGGGCGATCCCCCTGCCCGAGATCAGCGAGATGATCGAGGAGTGCGTGGTGCGGATGGTCGCCGAATAGCCGATCGGTCGGGTGTCGTCCCGCCTCTTGTCGGGGGCGGGCCGTCCGTCTTACAGTCAAACTGAATTGAACTCAGGTTGTTTTTCGACCTCAGGGATTCTTGAGTCTCAGGGATTTTTGAACCTCAGGGAGTGCGATCCGCAATGGTGCTTCGCGAATACATGGCCCGCATGGACGGCCAGGACCCGGAGAAGGTCCTGGACCTGGTGGAGCCCGGCTTCCGTTTTCTGATCGCGCTGCCCGGCACTCAGCGCGCCGGGGAGTCGCGCGAGGACTTCGCCGCGTACATCGCCGGGCGACAGGCCGTGGACCGTACGCACGAGATCAAGCGGTACGCGGTCGACGGCGACGTCGAGACGGCGTACGGGTTCGTGGTCGAGAGCGGCGTGACCAAGGGGGCGTTCCTGTCCGCCGTGCAGGTCTCGCCCGCCGGCCTGATGGCCCGTTACCAGTCCTTCTTCACCACCGACTTCGACCTGGTGGACCGGCCGTGACCGCGCCGTCCACCGCCTCCTTCCTGACCACGTGGTTCGCGATCCTGGACAGCGACGACGCTGACCGGATCCTCGACCTGATCACCGACGACTTCTCCTTCTCCATCCTGTTCTCCACCGGCGGCGACGGCGCGACCGACTTCCATGGTGGCCGGGCCGAGTTGGAGGGCTACCTGGCGCAGCGCGAAGTGGGCGTCCGTACCCACCACTTGCTCACGGCGAGCGCCGTCGGCACGGACGAGCTGTTTCTCGGCGAGGTGCGGCGCTCCGGCGAACCGGAGGCGACCTTCGTGGCCGGCGCCCGGCTCGACGAGTCCGGCCGGGTACGGCGGTTGCTCATCGGGCGTTCGCCCACGGTGCTGTTCACTTGAGAGGCCCGAGGAGGGCGCGATGTACAACCTGATCCTGCTGGCCGCACGGCCACCGGACTGGACCCACGAGCGGTTCATCGACTGGTGGCGCGTCGACCACGCCGAACTCACCCGCACCCTGCCCGGACTGCGGTCCTGGCGGCACACCGACCTCGACGCGGCCCTCGAACCGCGCTCCGAGGGCTGGGACGGCGTCTCCGTCCTGAGCTTCGACACGGCCGAGGACCTGCGCAAGGCGCTGGACAGCCCCGAGTGGGCGGCCGCGGTCGCGCAGGTGGGGGACATGCGGGGCCGACGGATCGCCGTCATGGGCGGCGAGATGGAGTTGTACGCGGGCTGAGTGGGGCCCGGCGGGTCGAACGGGAGGGTCGTAAAGGGCGGTTGTCCGGGGCGGTTTGTACGGGGCCGAGCCCCACCACCTTTCGCGCGAAGAGGCGAGGAAGCAGCGGATGCGAGACACAGTGCGGGAGTTCCAGGAGCGCGCGGAGAAGGCCGACTTCACTGCCGTAGTCGACGACTTCGGCCGCCACACCGCGCGCGGCCTGCTGGAGCGCGCGGCCGAACTGGCCGACGCCATGAGACCGGACGGAGCGGCGGGCGGGACGGCGGGCGGGACGGTCCTGCTCCAGGCCGACAACTGCTGGCGCACCGTCGCGGCGACGCTCGCCGTGGGACTCACCGGCGGAGTCCTCGCGCTGGTCAACCGGCATACGACACAAGCGGAGTTCGACGCCGCCCTGGAGGACATCCGCCCCGACGTCGTGATCGCCGAACCGTCGGCGGTCGCGGAGTGGCGGGGCCAGGAGGGCCTGCCGGGTGCCGGGGCGGTCCAAGTCCTGGATGGCTGGACGATGTTGGTCGGCCGCGGTCCGCGAGACGTCTCCCGCTGGTCCGGGGGCTCGGTCATCGGGCTCACCTCGGGTTCCACCGGGCGGCCCAAGGGAGTCGTCCAGTCGGAGGGCGCGCTGCGGTACGCCTGCGCTCGCACCGCCGAGATCAACGGGCTGCGCGGCGGCGACGCGGTGGCCGCGATCGTCCCGCTCTCGTCAACTGCCGCGTACTGCTTCGGTGTTGGCATGGCGCTCACGCTCGGCGGGCCCCTCGTCCTGAGCGGCCGGTGGGACCAGGAGGAGGCGCTCGTACGGATGTCCGCGAACGATGTCCGCTGGACGATGTGCGTGCCGACCATGGCCCTCCAGATGGGTGCGGCGGCAGCCGGGTCGCGCGTCCTCGGAGGCGTCCGCTCCATCACCGTCGGCGGTGGACCCATGGACCGCGGTGCCCTGGCCCGCGCCGAACGCTCCCTCGGCACCCGGATCCTGCGCGTCTTCGGCATGTCCGAGTGCCTCGGGCACACCTCGCCGCGGCCCGAGGACTCCGAGGAGGTCCGCCTGGACCGGGACGGTCGGCCGTTCCCGGGCACCGAGCTGCGCGCGGTCGCCCCCGACGGCACCGTGCTCGGCCCCGGCCGGACGGGCCGGGCCCAGGTCCGTGGCCCCTCCCTCTTCCTGGGCTACGCCCGTGACGGCAAGGTCGAGCCGCCCGCGCTCACCGCGGACGGCTTCTTCCCCACCGGGGACCTGCTCATGACCGGAGACGACGGCACGGTCACCATCATGGGCCGGGAGAAGGACGTCATCATCCGCGGCGGCCGCAATCTCGACATCACCGAGATCGAACGGGCCGTGGCCGCCCACCCCGGAGTCGCCCGCGCCTGCGTGGTCCCCGTGCCGGATCCGCTGCTCGGCGAACGCGCGGCCGTGCTCCTGGTGACCGAGCACGGGCAAGGCGGGATCGACCTGGCCGAACTCACCGCACACCTCGCACAGACCGGGCTCTCCAAGGCCAAGTGGCCCGAATTCGCCTTCACCGTCGCCGAGTTGCCGCAGACCACGGTCGGCAAGCTCGACCGGTCCGGAGCCCGCACGCTCGCCCACCGACTGCACGCCCGGCTCACCTCGGAGCCGGCCCGGCCGGCCCACCGGCAAGGAGATGCATGACCACCCCCACGACCCGCACCCCCCGTTTCGACCGCGGCCGATGGGCGGAGGCAGGAGCCGAGACCGTACGGCCCGGCGTCCACCGCATCCCGCTCCCGCTGCCGGACGACGGACTGCGCGCGGTCAACGTCTACGCGTTGGAAGGCCTGACGGACGGGCTGCTCCTGATCGACGGAGGATGGTCGATTCCCGAGTCCCGCACGGCACTTGAGGACGCCCTAAACGGCATCGGTCACGAACTCGGCGACATCAGCCACATCCTGGTCACCCACATCCACCGCGACCACTACACCCAGGCCGTCGCACTGCGTCGGCTGCTCGGTGCCCGGGTCTACCTCGGCTCGGGCGAGCGGCGCGGTCTGGAGCTGCTCGGATCGCTGCGCTCGAACCGGCCCGTGGGCTCGTTGGAGACGCTTGCGAGGGCGGGCGCCGGCGAACTCGCCGCGCGCATGGCCGCGATGGACTACGGCGACTTCGACCCGGCCGTGTGGGACGCGCCGGACCGGTGGCTGGAGGCGGAGGAACTCCGCTTCGGGGACGCGCGGTTGACGGTCGTACCGACCCCCGGACACACCCGGGGCCATGTCGTCTACCTCGACCAGGCGCGCGGGCTGCTGTTCTCCGGCGACCACGTCCTGCCGCACATCACCCCGTCCATCGGCTTCGAACTCGGTGGCGCCGACCTCCCGTTGGGCGACTATCTCGACTCGCTGCGCCTGATGACGACCCTCGGCGACGCCCGACTGCTGCCCGCGCACGGTCCGGTCGGCGACAGCGTGCACGCCCGGGTCGGCGAGCTGCTGGCCCACCACGACGACCGGCTAGCGCAGACACTGACGATCCTCGGGGACCGTACGCTCAACGCCCATGACGTGGCGGGGGAGTTGGGGTGGACCCGGCGCAAGGTGTCCTTCGCCGACCTCAACGCCTTCAACCAGATGCTCGCCGTCAACGAGACCGCGGCCCACCTGGACGTGCTGGTGGCCCGCGGTCTGGTCCGGAACGTGCGGCAGGACGGCGTTGATCACTACACCGTGAGTGCGGGAGAGCGCGTCTAACCGGTCGATCAGCGCGCCGTCCATCCTCCGTCGACGTACAGCTCCGAACCGGTCATGAAGCTCGCGTCGTCCGAGGCCAGGAACGCGACGGCCGCCGCGACCTCCTCCGGCGTACCGAGGCGGCCGAGCGGGGTGCCCTCCAGCATCGCGGTCAACCGGGGTGTGTCGCGCCACAGTTCGCGGGAGCGGGGCGTCTCGATGAAGCCCGGGTGCAGGGAGTTGACCCGGACGCCGCGCTTGGCCCAGTGCAGCGCGGCGTTCTTGGTCATGAGGCGTACGGCGCCCTTGGCCGCGTGATACGAGAACTGGGCGCCGAAGCCGCCGACCGTACCGAAGATCGACGCCACGTTGACCACGGAGCCGCCGCCGGAGCGCTCGATCGCGGCGCCGCCGTACTTCATGCCGAGCCAGACACCGGTCTGGGTGACCGCGATGACCTGGTTCCAGGTCTCCGAGGTCTCCGTCTCCACGGTGCCCATCGCGGCGATGCCGGCGTTGTTCACCAGGACGGACAGGGTGCCGAGTCGGTCCGTCACCCGGTCGACGACCGCCTGCCAGGCGGCCTCGTCGGTGACGTCAAGGGCCAGCCCCAGGGCCTCGCCGCCGACGTCCCCGGCGAGTTTCTCGCAGCGTTCCGCGTCCACGTCCGTGACCACGACCGCCGCGCCCTCGCCCGCGAGCCGCCGTACGACCGCTTCCCCGATGCCTCCCGTGGCACCGGTGACCAGTGCCACCTTGCCGGCCAGCCTCGCATCCATGGTGTTCCCTTCGCTCTTCGTCCTCAGCCCTTGACGCCGCGCCAGGCCAGCGCGCCGCCGTCGATCACGTATGCGGCGCCCGTGATGAACGCGGCGCCGTCCGAGGCCAGGAAGCAGGCGAGCCGCGCCACCTCCTCCGGCCGGCCGAGCCGGTCCACCAACTGCGGTGCCACCAGCTCCCGTTCCATCGCCCCGCGGTCCTCGGCCGCGGCGAAGTAGTCCTGCGCCAGCGGTGTGTCGATGACCCCGGGGCAGAAGCAGTTGCAGCGCACCGGGGCGAGGTCGACCGCGGTGACCTTGGTGAGGTGGATGACACCGGCCTTGGTGACGCCGTAGGCAGGGGCGTTGGGGAAGCCGACGAGACCGGAGACCGAGGCCGCGTTGACGATCGCCGGGTTCCGCGGAGAACGGCGCAGGAAGGGTGCCGCGAACTTGGTCGTCAGCCATACGGCCTTGAGGTTGACCTCGTAGACCGCGTCCCAGACCTCCTCGGAGAGCGAGTCGACTCCCCGTCCCTGCTCCGCGGTGAACGCCGTTTCGATCACCCCGGCGTTGTTGACCAGCACATCGAGCCCGTCGAACCGCTCCGCCGTGCGCGTCACCATCGCTTCGATGTCGTCGCGGACGCGCAGATCGCACACGATGGCCTCGGCCTTCGCCCCGGCGGCCCGCACCAACTCCGCCGTCTCGGCCACGGTCACGCCGTTCAAGTCGGCGACGGCCACCGCGGCGGCGCCCTGGCGTGCCGCCTCCACGGCGATCGCCCGGCCTATGCCCTGGCCCGCGCCGGTGACGAGCGCGGTCTTTCCTTCGAGGGAACCCAGCATGCGGTCTGCTCCCGTCCACTGGAAGTGAACCAACTTCAGTTCGGTTTGGAGTCTAGTCATCCGGTGGGTGAGCGACAAGGTGCGCGACGGCTCGCGAGATCGGTCAGGCGGTGGGCGAGCCAGCGGCCGTTTCCTGCATCACGTCGGAGCGGACTGTTGTGCTCTGTCACACGCCTCGGGGTAAGGCCGTTCACCTCGCGTTGGATTCTTGTTGGGGCGTCTGCCGCTACTGTCTGGCGAGCACTCAGATCGACGACCGCAAGACGACGCGAACCAGTATCCGTGCTTTCCGAATACGGGAGATACACGTGAAGGTATTTCGCCTGCCGTTCGTCCTCGCCGTTGCACTGGCGGCCCTGTTGGGAACTCTCGTATCGCCCGCTTCGGCCGTGGAGCGCACCTGTTACGGGAAAACGGGAAACTTCAACGACAACAAGATTCTCCTGGTGGACTGGGACCGAGGCGAAAGCGAATGCTTCGGCGTCGCGCCGTCCGGCAGTATTTGGCACACATGGCAGACCGCCGACGCGTGGTACGAGATGCCGGGCAACGGCCGTGCCTCGTATGTCGCACTTGGCTATGACATCTACGACGGCATTTTCGAGTCGAACTCTCAGAACATCGGGAAAGCCGTAAAGGTCGTCACGACGAGCAGTTCGTACTGCAATTATCTTGACTACGCGACCAACACCTGGGGTGGCTGGTACGAGGTATCCACTTTCAGCACATGCACGAGCTCACCCAACACCGGGCACGAGGCCACGCATTGGCTCCTGCCGCTGGACTGACCGTGCGCCACGGAGCCGGTGACAACCACTCGTGCCGGGCGCGAAAGTGGTCTCATGGCGCTGCGCTATCGGACCAACGACTCGGAGTTCGACTTCCCGCCCTTCGCCGGTCTGCCGCCGGTGCGCTACGTGCTCGCGTCGACCCCGCGATGCGGCAGCAACATGCTCGCCCGCGCCCTGTGGCACACCGGGCTGGCGGGCTTCGCCGAGGACTACTTCGCCGACGCCTTCGTGCTGGACTACTTCGAGCGGTGGGGATTCGACTCCGGTGATCCGCAGGAGCTCGCGGCGGGCTATGTACGGCAGTTGATGACATGCCGGACCAGCCCCAACGGCGTGTTCGGCCTGCGGATCCACGCGGGGCATCTCGGGAGCCTGGAGGCCGACCCGTACGACATCCTCCAGGCACCCCGGTACATCTGGATCCAACGCCGAGACCGGTTGCGCCAGGCCGTGTCGTACACCATGGCCGAGCAGACCGGTGTCTGGATCCTGGACGGGACCTTTCTGCCGGAGGGCAGCACGCGCGCCGCTCCCCGGTACAGCTACGAGGAGATCCGCCGGCATCTGCGGATGCTCGACCGTGATCTGTCGGTCTGGGAGGAGTACTTCGGGCGGCACGGTGTCTCCCCGTACACCGTCGTCTACGAGGATCTGGTCGCCGACTACGAGGCAGGTCTGCTGGGTTGCCTCGATTTCCTCGGTGTCGGCGCGCCCGCGTCCGTGCCGGCTCCCGGGATCAGGCGCCAGGCCGACGAGTTGACGGAACAGTGGGTCGAGAGGTTCCTACGGGATCGTCGTGCTGAGCGGCCAACGTCGTAGGCGGTACGGCGTCCACCACAGGTAGCGCCCGGCGCGATGGACCAGGTTCTCGCGCAGGTGACGCTCCAGGACCCGCTCCGTCGATGCCGACGCGATCACCGGGACACCGTCCAGCAGGCCCTGGAACGCCGTGCTCCGGGGGGCGTTGACGACCAGGCGTCGGAAGGAACCCCAGCGGTGGTCGCGGATCTCCAGGAAACCGGGGCCGCGGCGGTAGCCGCACTTGGCGATGTGGAACGAGCCGCGCCACGCGGTGACCACGTCGTGTTCGGTCTCCGCCTCCGTGGAGCCGCCGAAGACGGCTGCCGGGGGATGGAGGTGGCTCAGCGCTCGCCACTCGGCCGGGTCGGGCATGCGCAGGGTCCAGTCCACCGCTATGCCGTGGCTGGTGAGTTCCCGGATGGCGAGGAGAACGGCCACGGCGGACGCGCCCTCCGGATCGGTGAGGTCCACGGGCTCGTGGATCTGGACGAACTGGACGCCCTCCGCGGCCAGTTGTGCGACTGCTTCCGTCGGGGCGTCCGGTGGTTCGTCGAGGGTGCCGTAGTACATGCCCGGCAGGCGCGTGGCCGCCGGGTCGCGGTCCCTCCAGAGGGTCAGCTCCGTCTTCATCGCGCGTCTCCTCGGGCCGGGGCCACCAGAGCGGGAACGAGCGATGTGTCGTCCCCGCGCAGTCCGGCGCCGTCGAGCCGCAGCAGATCCTGGTTGGCCACGGCGGGCGCGACCTGCACGTACTGCCCGCCCTCGGCGAAGACCAGGCCGAGGGCCTGCCAACGTGCCAACAGGCCGGCCACGCGCTTCTCCGTCACCTCGCCGGCCGACGCCCCTGCGTCCGCGCACCGGGCAGCCGCCTTGCGCACCAACGCGGGCACGCTGTGCGGCGTGTCGAGCAGCCGGAACACCGCCACCTCGAACGGGTCCGTGAGGTCCAACAGCCGCCAGGAGAAGCCCGGTCGGGTGTCGACCAGGACGATGTGTCCGCCGAGGTCGCAGTGGGTCAGGCGGCTGCGCGGGTACGCGCCCGTCCAGTCGGCGACGGCCGCGCGCAGCCGGTCGCGGCAGGCGTCGGCGATGCCTTGGTTCGTTGAGTCGAAGATGTAGACCAGGTCGGCGAGTTCGTCGTCCGGCAGGTCGTAGATGTGCTGGTAGTGCGCGGCGGGGCGCAGCTCGGCGAAGCCCAGTTCCGGGCGGTCGAAGTAAGGACTGAACCGTTCGACCTTCAGGCGGGTGGAGTTGGCCGGCGGTCCGAGATGGTGCAGCGCGGGCAGCTGCTCGATGATCTCGTCGTAGTCCTCGTCGGTCTCACCGGGGAAGCCGTAGAGGTAGTTCCAGCTGAGGTTGACCCCGACGGTCTCCGCGTCGCGCAGCAGCCGTACGTTCTGGCAGCCGGTCACCCCCTTGTCCATCAGCTTCAGCACCCGGCTGCTGAGGCTCTCCACGCCCGGCTGCACATAGCTGACTCCGGCCGCGTACAGCGTCGCCAACTGCTCGCGCCGCATGTTCGACTTGATCTCGTAGCACAGGCGCAGGTCGTACCCGGACTCCTGGAGGAGCGGGGCCATGGAGTTGAGGTAGGCCATGTCGAGGATGTTGTCGGTGACCCAGACGTCGAGGACGCGGTGGCGCTCGACCAGGCCGAGGATCTCGTCCACGAACCGCCGCGGGTCCTTGCTGCGGAACTCCATGAACGAGCCGTTGAGGCCGCAGAAGGTGCAGTGGTGCTTCTCGCCCCACCAGCATCCGCGCGAGGCCTCCACCACCAGCCGCGGTTCCACCCAACTGCCCGCCGTGGACTGCGCGTGCCGCTCGAAGTAGTCGCCGTAGTCCGGGGTGACCAGTGCGCCCGGGGGCAGCGGGGCCGCGTCCATGGGATGCGCCACGGACCGGCCGTTGGCATCGCGGCGGCACAGGCCGGGGATGGCGGTCAGGTCGTCGGCATCGCCGTCGCGGAGCGCGGCGAGCAGTCGGGGGAACGCGATCTCGCCCTCGCCGCGCACCACGAAGTCGACGTACTCGAAGTTGCGGTGCAGCGCGGCGCCCTGAGGGCCGTCGCAGTTCGCGCCGCCGAAGACGGTGGTGGTGTCGGGTGTCAGTTCTTTGACCACGCGGGCCGCCGCGAGGGCCGCCGCGTTCTGCGCGAACGTGGTGGTGAAGCCGACCACGTCCGGTGCCGTGGCGGCGATCTTGGCGGCGGTCTCCCGGACGAACAGCGGCGCGAGTTCGTGCAGTTCGCGCGCCTTGGCCAGCATGTGCTCCGGCATTTTCCCGCCGAAGTGATCGGTGAACTCGGCTACCCGCCAACGGGGTTGGGCGTTGAGGGCGGCCGAGAAGATCCACTCGCTGTGCCCGGAGAAGTACGAGGTCGAGCAGAACTCGTACTCCTCGAAGCCGTATTCCGTACGAGCGGACACCCAGTCGGCGAAGTCCAGGTTGGCGTGCACCACTTCGACGTCCGCGGCGCCGTCGGGGAAGACGTCGAGGATCCGGCGTTTGAGAATGCCGAGGGCGAGGGACGGCGCGTCGAGCGACGACCACGGCATGTCCACCAACACGATGTGCAAGGCGGTTCCTCTCCCCGTCACCACAGTCCGCGGCGGGCCAGTGCCTGCTGCGCGGTCTCGCGCCCGTCTGTCGCTTCGGCGTCGAAGGCTTCCGCCACCCGCCCGGACACCACGCCGTGAGCCAGCCCGGCGGGCGTGGTGAAGTACGCGTAGTGCACCACGTCCGTGCCCCCGGCGTCGGGGCGTTCGCCCGAGGTGGCTCCCCAGGTGGCTGCGGACGCCGCCGCGTACGTCCGCACGGCAGCGTGGCCTCGGTCCGTGGCGACGATCCCCTCCGCCTCGATCACGAACGACAGCGGCTGCTCGCACGCCAGCGCCGTGAACAGGGCGATCATCAACTCGTGGGTCACGGTGTCGCGCAGCACCCCTGACCCGACGCCATCCACCAGGTAGGACGCGAACGCCTCCTCCGCCGACAACCCGGGGGCGGTGTACGGGATCAGCCGGTACCGGGTGAAGTGCGGTGAGCCGAGGAAGCCGGTGAGCAGGTCGGACTCCGAGGCACCGGTGTCCTGGAGCAGTCGCAGGCTGCGCGGGAACGTGGTCGCGAGGCTGCCGCCGCTGCCCGGCCGCCAGACCTGGGAGCGCAACCGCCGTGCGGTGGTGTCCAGTTCGGCCAGATCGACGGAGGCCAGACACTCCAGCTCGCCCGGATCCGCCGCCACGGTCGCGGCACCCTCGTCGGCCAGCCGGGCCCGCAGGTCCGCGTCCAGCAGCAACCGCATGAGCAGGTCGGTCAGTTGCTCGCCGTCCAGCGACGCGCCCGGTTCCACCGTGGTCATGCCGCCTCCCCACGCTGCCAGTTGGCGACGAGGTCTCGCAGCCGCGCGTAGTTCCGCCGCGACTTCTCGACCAGTTGCCCGTCCTCGCGGTACATCGGGTCCTCGTAGGACACCCCGAGGAGGTTCGGACAGCGCGGCAGCAGATACTCGGTGAGCTCCAACTGCTCGTCCAGCAGGACGCCGTGGTGCAGGTCGCGGAACTTGCCGCCCACGATCTGGCAGCCCGACAGGTGCAGTTCGCGGCAACGGGACAGGGGCAGGGCCTCGATCCCGTCGTACATGCTCTTTCCGGTACGTCCCCTCAGCCACTGGTAGCTGAGCAGATGACCGACGTCGAGCGTCACCCGCACGTCGGCGTCGTCCGCGAGCCGGGCGAAGTACTCGAAGGCGTCCATGTGCCCGAGGACGAACGAGCCGCCCTCGGTGAAGCCGGGGAACTCGACGTGCAGCGGCGGTTCGAGCAGCCGGGCCGCCTCCGCCACGTTCCGGGTGGCGAGCTCCAGGCCCGGCTCGGTCAGCGGCGGCGGGAGCGGATAGGGCATCGGTATGCCGCGCAGGCTCCAGATGCCCAGGTCCTCGACCACCCAGGAAAAGCCGTAGCGGGCGGCCAGTTCGTTGGTGAACTCGGCGGCCGGGCGGCGGTCGTAGCGCTCGGGCGTGCCCATGTTCAGCTCGGTCTGGTGGAAGGCGCGGGCCAGCCCGGTGGGCACCGCCTCGAAGAAGCGGTCGTAGGCGCGCACGTAGTCGGCCGGCCGTACGCGGGCGCGTGAGCGCGGCTGGAACGCTAGGGCCGAGTAGGCGAAGTCGCCGCCGTGGCGGTGCAGGAAGGCGCGGACGCGGTCGGTGATGTCGCCGCCGCCGTCGTCGCTCTCCACGAATCCGATGCCGCGCCTGCCGAGGCGTCCGCCGCCCCACGGCATGTCCATCAGCACCCCCAGGCCCATCCGGGGTGGGGCTGCGATGTCGGTGACGGTTCGGGCGCCGCCGGGTGCGGTGCGCGGCGGGTGCGTCATGACGAACTCCTGGCTGAGGGGGCCGGGTTGGCTGAATACGCCGGGTCTGCTGAATGCGCTCGGTCGGTTGCATGCGCTCGGTCGGTTGCATGTGCCCGGCCGGTCGAATGCGCTGGGTCGGTTGACTGTGTCGGATCGGGGGTGCCCGCCGCCGCGTCGGCCAGGCGGGCCAGCAGCCGGCTGCCACGGTCGGTGCGGGCCGTGAGCAGGCCGTCGGCGCGCTGTTCCACGTCGGTGCGGGGGAGTGCGTAGAACCGCTCCCGGACGAGGTCGGCGAGGGTGACGCGATCGGCCGTGCGGTCGTCGGCGTACGCGGGCATGGCGCGTACCCATGTGTGCGGGCGCAGGGCCGCGACGGCGGGCGTGCGATGGCCGTTCGCGGTGGAGCGGGTGGGTGCCGAGCCGTTCGCCCGGCCCGGTCTGACGGTGTCGAAGATCCGCACCAGCCGGTCCAGCGCCTCGGTGCGCGTGGGGCCACCGGGGACCGTCAGCGGGTGGCCGACCCGGCCGGCCAGGTAGCTCAACTCGGGGTTGCCCGCGAGGCGTTCGGAGGTGTCGAGGGAGAGCCCGTACTCCTCCGGGCTGCCCACGAGCCTGCTGCCGGGCTCTGCCACCATCAGCTCCAGCGCGTCGATGCCGATCCGCCGCTCGTTGTCGACGAGGAAGCGCAGGGAGGCCTCGAACTCGTCCGGCGTCTCGTCCAGGACCTGGCCCATCACGGTGAACCGGACGGTGATGCCCGCCGCGTCGAGGTTGTCGAGGATCCGTTGGTAGTCGGCCGCGCGCACGCCCCGGTCCACCCTGTCCAACAGGCGCTGCGAGGTGCCCTCGTAGCCGACCGAGATCATCGCGCAGCCGACCGAGGCGAGGTCGTGGCAGAACTCCGGGTCGGTCAGGGCGCCTTCCAGTCGGCTGCGCACGCCGAATCGGACCCGGATGCCGCGTTCGCGTACCGCGGTCATCGCTTTCTGGATCAGCCGCAGGTTGGTGTTCTCGTCCGCGACCGACACGTACCGGGTGCCCGTTGTCTGGACCACGGCCTCCACGGCGTCGGCGATCTGGGTCGCGGTGCCCTGCTGGTAACTCCCTTGCGGGAGCGACCGGTTGCCGTAGGAGCAGAACGCGCATCGCCCCCAGTAGCAGCCGACGCACGAGACGATCGCGAGCTCCAAAGCCTCGTTGAGATAGGAGCGGAACGGCAGTCCGGTGAAGTCGGGTGGTCCGAGGTCACGGAAGCGCAGGGTCACCGGGGGCCCTGTGCGCGGCTCGCCCCCGGAGCGCGGCAGCCAGGTCATGCCGGGCACGGCGGTGAGCGCAAGTGTCCCGTCCAGCGCGTCCAACCAGCGTTCGAGCGGCTCCTCCCCGGCGGTCGGGCACAGGGCGTCCACCGTCTCCCGGACTCCGGGCAGTTGGGCGAGCCTGTCGTGACGGAGCATCACCTGCTGGCCGCCCAGACAGATTTGGGTGTCCGGCGCCAGCCGCCGGATCCAGGCGGCGATCAGCAGCGCGGGCGCGAGCTGGCTGAAGAACGCGACGGACAGGCCGACCACCCGGGGCCGATGGTGGTCGAGCAGCTCGGTCACCATGCGGTGCAGCGAGGCGACCGGTACGTCCGACGCGGCGGGCGGCCGGTCGGCGACCTGGCGTACGGCATCGTCGAGTTGACCGAGGTCCTCCCATGTCCGTACCAGGAAGGTGTCGCGGACCAGGAGTTCGAGGGCCAGCGTGGCGAGCCGGACCGCGCGGTCGGGGCCCAGCTCGCCGGCTGACTCCTTGTGCAGGACGTGGGCACGCAACTCGCCGATGTGCGTGGCGAATACGTCGGCGACCGCTCGGCGATACCAGTCGCTCACGGCCGTACCGTCGTCGCCTGTGTCCTGGGCGCGGACCGCGTCGTCCAACAGCGAGGGACAGCGCAGCAGTTCGTGGAGCACCGCGATGTTCAGGTCGGCCTGGTGCACCCGCCGACCCCGGCGGCGCAGGTGGCCGGTGAGGTAGGGCAGGCTCAGATACGGGAAGAACCTTGCCTCGGTCTGCGGCGGGAAGAGCAGCAGAACGTCGGTGCGGGTAGGGTCCGCCGACTGGCTGGACGGCACGACCCACCTCCTCGTCCCACCGGTCTCGTCCGTCGAAGAGTTGCCTCGGCTCCCGGACGTCCTAGTCGGGGATGTCCTCGGTGCTCTCCGCCGCGATGTAGGTGTACGTGTGGTAGGCCGCGCCGAGCTTCAGCTCGCTGGAGTCGATCACTTGGAGTTCTTCGAGCTCACCGAATTCCTCATCGACGAGTTTCTCAATAGACGCTGCGGTCATGATTCTCTCCCCTTCGCAGACATGATCGGAATGTGCCGATTGCCGTGTGCGGCGCCCACGCTAAGCTAGACGGTGCGTCCGTCAACAGCCCATACGTCGTCGTTTAGTTGGGGCGGCATTCAGCCAGTTCAACGACTCATGGAGACTCCGGGGCACCGGGGTGGCGCAGCGCCGGTCACGATGACCATGACTCATAATCGCCCTCGGCGCCGCGCGGTTCGGAAAAATAGAGGTCAACGCCGTATGGCGGACAACGTCGTTGTGCTGCTGGAGGGCCGTTTGTACCGCCATGTCGATGCGGCCGTGGTTCGGGCGGCGGTCGGGCGTCCCGACCGTCCGGTGGTCTGGCCGGACCTGACCGGTCCGTCCGCGCACACGGAGTCGTGGCGGGCGTGGCTTCAACAGCTGTGGCAGGCAACGGATTTCGCCACCGCGGTGGAGTTCTCCAGCCCGGACCTGGCGAGACGGGTGCATCAGATCTGCGTCGGCGATCCGGTGCCGGAACCCGCCGTGCGGCGCGCGGTGTTCTCGGTGCTGCGCTATCTGCTGCGCGCCCGTTCGCGTGCCACTCCGTTCGGCCTGTTCGCCGGTGTCGAGGTTGCCCGCACCGGGGCAACTCCCTTGCTGCGCACGGGCACGAAGCACCGGGCGATCACCAGGCCGGACGCGGCCTGGACCGCGGCTCTGGTCGATCGCTTGGAGGAACACCGTGAGCTATGCCCCCAATTGACGCTGCTCGCTTCCAGCCTCGCGTTCGAGCGCGATGGACGCCTGATGATCGAGCACCGCTCAAGCAGCGCGAACGGCGGCGACCCCGTGCACGTGGGGATCCGCGCGACCGAGCCGGTCCGCATGGCCATGGACGGGGCAAGGGTGCCCGTTCTGTGGGCGGTTCTCGCCGAAACGCTCGCCGCCGGTTTCCCTGAGGCTTCGCCCACCGCGATCGAGAACCTGCTCGCGAACCTCGTACGACAGCGATTCCTGATCACCGGCCTGCGTCCCGCGGTCACGGCTTCCGACCCGATCGCCGCCCTGCTCGGACAGGCACCGCACCTGCCCGCGGTCGAAGCCACCGAGTTGCGCGAGGTCAAGGCGGGACTGGCACGGCACGACGACGCGACTGCCGCGGGTGTGGGGGCTCGTGCTGAACGTGCGCGGGTGAGCGCCGTGATGAGACGGCTGTGTCCCGCTGCGGAACCCGGGCTCGCCCTCGACCTGCGGTTGGACTGGGAGTTGGTGATCCCGGAGGCGGTGGCCGAGGAGGTGGCGGCGGCCGCCGCGGTGCTCACGCGCCTGGCACCGCGGGCGGCGCTGAGCCCCGAGTGGGCCGCCTGGCACGCCCGTTTCCTGGAGCGCTACGGCCCGGGAGCGGCGGTTCCCGCCCTGGACGCCATCGACCAACTCGGCTACCCGTCCGGCTACCTCGGCTCCACAGCCGCTTCGACGGCCCCGACGCTGACCGCCCGCGACAGCCGGCTGCTGAGCCTCGCGTACACCGCCGCGATGAGGCGCCGCCACGAGGTCCGACTCGACGATGCCGCGATCGACGAACTGGCGGTGGTGGATCCCGGCAGGCCCGTGCAGCCGAGCACCGAGGTGACCGTGCGGATCCACGCCGCGAGCGTATCCGCCCTGGAACAAGGGGAGTTCACGCTGCACGTCGGCGGGGTGGCCCGTGCGGCCGGAGCGGGCACCGGGCGCTTTCTCCACCTGTTCGACGCCGACGACCGCCGCCGGATGGCTGGCGTGTACGCGGCCCTCCCCGGCGTACAGCAGGACGCGCTGATCGCGCAGATCAGCACCACCCCGCTGTACGTACGCTCGGCGAACGTCGCGCTCACCCCGCAGGTGGCGGAGCTGGTGATCCCCCTCGGCGACCACCCCGGCCCGGACACGGGCCAACTGCCCCTGACGGACCTGGCGGTGACGGCCGATGACGACCAACTGCACCTGGTCTCGGTCTCCCGCCGTCGCCCGGTGCACACGATGCTGCTGAACGCCGTGGATCTGACCCAGCACACCCATCCGCTGGCACGGTTCCTGGTCGAAGCTCCGGTGGCACTGGCCGTCCCGTGCACCGGGTTCGCGTGGGGAGCCGCCGTCTCCAGCCTGCCGTTCCTCCCCGCGCTGCGCTACGGGCGCACCGTACTGTCCCCGGCCCGCTGGACGCTCGGCGCGGACGACCTGCCCGACGCGCGGACACCATGGCCGCAGTGGGACAAGGCCCTGGCCGAGTGGCGTCGTGAGGTGCTCCTGCCCGAGCACGTGTACCTGGGCGACGGAGACCGTCGTATGAACCTGGACCTGAGTGAGCCCTCGCACCGGGTCCTGCTCCGTACGCATGTGGAGCGTGACGGGAAGGTGTTGCTACGGGCCGCACCGGAACCCGGTGACCTGGGCTGGACCGGCGGTCGCGCCCACGAGATCGTCATCCCCCTGGCGGCTGCGGACGAGCCTCGCGCACCGGTCCGCGAATCGCGCGACGTCGTGACGCGCGACCACGGCCGACTCCCCGGCAGCGGCAACCTGCTCTCCGTCAGCTTGTACGGGCACCGCGACCGTCAGGACCCACTGCTGACCCGGCATCTGTCGTCCCTCCTCGGGGAGTTGGGAGAACCCCGCTGGTGGTTCGTCCGCCATTGCGACCCCGAGGACCACGTAAGTCTTCGACTGTCCTGCGCGCCCGGTTCCCTCGGTACCGCCGTCGAGCAGATCGGCGAGTGGACCCGGCGGCTTCGGCACGCGGGCCTGATCACCCACACGAGCCTGGAGACCTACTACCCGCAGACCGCGCGCTTCGGCGGCCCTACGGCGATGGAAGCGGCCGAGGAGTACTTCGCGGCCGACTCGGCCGCCGTCCTCGCCCAACTCACCGCGCAGAAAGGTCATGACGCTCGCGCGGTGACCGCCGCGAGCATGGTGGACATCGCCGTCGGCCTGCTCAGAGACGTCGCGAAGGCGATGCGCTGGCTGGTCGGGCACGCCCACACGGAGCGGAGCGCCCCACCCCGAGCGATCTACGACCAGACCATCGCCCTGACGACCGCCCTCCTCACGCCCACCGCCCCCGACACCCTGGTGCTGGACGCGCGCGTTACCGCGAGCTGGTCCGCACGCCGAGCCGCACTGGCCGCGTACCGCACCGCACTTGAGGGCGCGGGAACGCTGTCCCCGCAGGACCTGCTTCCGGACCTGCTCCATCTCCACCACGTCCGGATGCACGGGCCGGGACTTCCCGAGGAACGCGCGCACCTGCACCTGGCCAGAGCCGCCGCGCTGAGCTGGACGGCACGCGCGAGGACGGATCCTCACGGTCGCAGCAGTGGGTGATGAATCACGGTCGCAACAGTGGGTCATGAAGGTGCCGGACCTACAGGGGCGTCGGCGCCGGCGATCAGTCGCTCCGCATCGGGGAGAAAGGTCTTGAGGTCGGCCTGGTCCCTCCCCTCGATCCCGATGGCGAACAGGTGGCTCCTGCCTCCGTACGCAACGTCGGAGAGATAGAGCCGCAGCACCGTCCTCGTCATCGGCTGCGGCGGCTCCGCCGGCTCGCACAACTCTGCGGGTTCATCGAGGACTTCGGCTCCGGCTCCGACAGCCACCGCGTCTGCGGGCATCCCGGGCTTCGCCCGGAGTGCCTCTCGGGGGGTTCGGATCCCGGAAGCCTGCCGGCAGGCCCGCACCGGACGTCGCATTTCTTCAACGGGCAATTCACAGTGACTTTCACCGGACGGTGGGAGAGCCCCGAGGACCAGCCCGTCGAGTTCTCCGTGGCGCCGGAGGGCAGTTGGGATCTGCACCGGGTCCTGTTCTGGTCCGATCTCATCCCGGTGGGCAAGGACCGGAAACCTGCCGCCGGGGTGCACAGCACCGCGTCTGATCTGGTGGCGTGGCTCAGAACCCGCCCGAACGTAGAGGTTTCCGAGCCCCGCGAAGGCACGATCGGCACCGACGCTCTCCCTGCGCAGGTGGTCGACGACATCGCGACTTCCGGCAAGGCGGTGAACGAGGCCGCCGACTGCCCGGTCAGGGCCGCGGGACCGCGAGGAGTTTGAGAGCGGATTTCACGACAGACCCCCACGTTGCTCCGGTGTCCGGATCAACCTAAATGCTCCCAGGATCCGATGCGACGGCATAGCGAAAGCACGGACCGTGCACCGGCATTGTTGCGAGAGCGGCCAGGTCGGGTCTGTCGCACGAGTTCAAGACCGTACCGGGTGTGCAGAGTTGGTCATTCCTCCTACCGTGTTTCCGGCAGTCCACCGGCTGCCGGGAGAGTGCTGGGAAAGCGGGGCTTCGTTGAACGACTTCGTCGCGGTCTGTGCGGCTGAGCTGGTGCGGCACATGCGGGACGACTCCTGGCCGGCCGTCCGCGACGCCCTTGTCGCGTTTCTCGTCGACGACGAGCCGGGGAGCGAGACGCACGCGACCGGCGTCCGGCAGGAGTTGGACCGAGCCCGCGGCGATCTGCTGCACGCCGCCGAACATGGCGAGCGGGACACGGCCGCCGACGTCGAGGCGGAACTGCGCATGCGATTGCGCCGTGTGCTCCGGAGCCGACCGCATGCCGCCGGTCCGCTCCGGTTGCTGGTGAGCCAGTTCAGGTCGACCGCCGGTCCCCGAGAGGAGTCCGGCGGTGAAGTCGGCCGGCCTCAAGTGCTCCCACAGCCACAGCCCCCGTCCCCGTCCTCCACGGTGAGGAAGCCCAGCGCCTTGGAGACCGCGACACCGAAGGTGCCGCGAGGCCGCCGCAAGGAGATCGTCGCTGCTCTGCTGTTCAGCGGCGGCCCCCTCTTCGAAAGCTCCATACCGCTGTCGGTGTTCGGGATCGACCGCCAGGACGCCGGTGTGCCGCGCTACCGACTGCTCGTGTGCGGAGGCGAAGAAGGCCCACTGCGGACGACGGCAGGCGTGGAACTGATCGCACCGTACGACCTGGAAGCGATGTCACGGGCGGGCACGGTCGTCGTACCGGCGTGGCGTTCGATCACTTCACTACCGCCTGAGGACGCGCTCGACGCACTGCGCCGGGCTCACGACGAAGGCGCCCGCATCGTCGGACTCGGCACGGGAGTGTTCGTCCTGGCCGCGGCGGGCCTGCTGGACGGCCGCCCCGCGACCACACACTGGATGTACGCACCGACGCTGGCCAAGCGCTATCCCTCGGTGCACGTGGATCCGAGAGAACTCTTCGTCGATGACGGAGACGTCCTGACCTCCGCGGGTACCGCGGCCGGAATCGACCTCTGCCTCCACATCGTGCGCACCGACCACGGCAACGAGGCCGCGGACGCGCTGGCCCGGCGCCTGGTCGTCCAGCCGCGCCGGACGGGAGCTCAGGGGCGCCACCTGGACCGCTCGTTGCCGGACGAGATCGGCGCCGACCCGCTCACCGAGGTCGTCGCCTGGGCGCTGGAGCACCTCCACGAACAGTTCGACGTCGAGACGCTGGCAGCACGCGCGTACATGAGCCGGCGCACCTTCGACCGGCGCTTCCGTGAGCTCACGGGCAGTGCCCCGTTGCAGTGGCTGAGCACACAGCGAGTTCTCCAGGCGCAGCGCCTCCTGGAGACCTCCGAGTACTCCGTCGACGAGATCGCCCAACGCTGCGGATTCCGCTCCCCGGTGGCCCTGCGGGGTCACTTCCGCCGACAGATGGGTTCCTCTCCGGCCGTGTACCGGGCGGCCTACCGTGCTCGCCACCCCGTGGACGGCGGGATCCTTCACACCTCGCCCGGGCCCTCACCGGCTCCGGACGACGACGAGTGGCCGGCCCCGCCGCCCACACCGCCGGCCGGTCCGCTGCCCGCTCGACGGGGTACCGGCGCCTGATGGGAGACATCGCCAAGGGAGCGCTGGGCGGCGCCTGGGCACTGCTGGTCGGGTGGGTGCTGCCCACCGCGCTCAACCTCGCCGTCCTCACCACGACCCTGCTGCCCAGCCTGCGCGGGGTCTCGCCGTTCGCCCACGTATGGGGCCTGGCCGAGGGCCGTGGCGCGTTGGCCTTTCTCACCGCCTCGCTGATGCTGGGGCTGGTGCTGAACGCCCTGCAGAATCCCCTTTACCGCATCCTGGAGGGCTACTTGCTGTGGCCCCCGCCGGCGTACGAACACGGCTGCCGCCGCCATCAGGCCATCAGGCGTTGTCTGACCGACCGGTTGCTGCTCATGCGCCTCGAACGCCGGGCCACCGAGGCCGAGTTGTCCGCCCTCGACAGAGCGGACCTCACGCTCCTGCGCCAGAGCCCTCACCTGACCCGCTACCGCAGCCTCGACCGGCGCAGCACCGTCACCGGCCGGTCCCTCCTGCAAGAGCGCCTGGCCCGCTACCCGGTCGGCGACGGCCACCTCGCGCCGACCCGACTCGGCAACGCCATCCGCCGGTTCGAGGTCTACGCCCACGACCGCTATCAGCTGGATTCGCAGCTCCTGTGGAACGAACTGACCGCCACCGCTCCGGAGCAGGCCCGCCGCCAGGTCGACACCGCACGGACCAGCGTCGATTTCTTCGTCTGCCTGCTCTACGGCCACCTCGCCGTCCTGTTCGCGGCAGCCGTGACCCTCGTCGTCACTGCCACCGGCAGACCGGTCGCAGTGTCCACCGCCCTCGTCCTCGCCGCCCTCGTCCCCGTCTGGTACCGCTGCGCCGTCAGCGCCACGGATGAGTGGGCCGCCGCCGTGCGGGCCCTGGTCAACGTCGGGCGACTCCCCCTGGCCGCGTCGCTCGGTCTGGACATGCCCAAGGAACTGGCCGCCGAGCGCGTGATGTGGTCCCTGGTCTCCCGGATCCCCCGCATCCCGTACCACGAGCACGCCGCAGCACTGGACCGCTACCGGCGCTCGCCCGCGCCCGCCCCGGACGACACGGCGTAGTGCCATCGAGTCCCGTGCGTCAGCCGGGCGGCCTGAGCCAAGGCACCGGGTCCATGTACTGACCGTCCAGAAGCACCTCGAAGTGCAGATGAGGACCCGTGGACAGGCCCGTGGAGCCGACGAGGCCCACCGGGGAACCCGTGGTCACCGACTGGCCGACGGTGACCTGGAGGGCGGAGAGGTGGCTGTACGTCGTCTCCAGCCGTTTGCCGGCGATCGTGCCGTGGTCGATCACCACGCGGTTGCCGTACGCCGTGGTCATGCCCGCGAACTCGACCCGGCCGTCCCGCGCGGCCGACACCTGGGCGCCCTTCGGCGCGCCGAAGTCCACCCCGGTGTGCAGCTTGGTGACGCCGGTGAGCGGGTGCTTGCGCGAGCCGAAGGGGGAGGTGATCGTGAGGGTGGTGACCGGCGGGGACAGCAGGGCGGAGGCGTTCTGACCGCCGGTGTCCTCGGGAGTCCGCCGTACGAGGGCGTCGTACTGCGGACGCCGTCCCTTGACCCCGTCGACGAACGCGAGCGCGCTGCCGGACACGCGGCCCGCCTTCGCCACCGCGTCCGTCCCGACCGCGTACGCGGCGAGGGTCAGGTCCGTGAGGTCGCCATTGACGGTTCCCTCGGTCCTCAGGGCCGTTACCTTCTTGGCAAGCGCACAGTCCTGCCTGCCCAGCGCCATGATCGCGTCCACCTGATCGTGGGGTGAGGAGCGGCCGTTGGCGTCGGCGTCCTTGCCCCAGGTCCGCCACTGGGCGTCCGTGAAACGGGCGATGCCCTGCTGCGAGAGGCTCGCGGTGTCGTCGCTCCATCCCGAGAGCTGATCGATCTGCGCGGCGAGCACGGCCGGTGTGACGACCGTGCAGTCGGCGGTCGCCTTGCGCAGCCAAGGGACGTACGAGGCATCGACGTTGCTGATGTCCGACGGTGCCGGATCCGCGTCCTGGGACAGCGCGGGGGAGAGGCCGCCGGTGTAGGCCAGGTAGCCGGACACTCCGATGAGCGCCACCAACGCGGGTGCCACGATCAGGAGGAAGGGGCCGGGGCCGCGACGGCGTGGACGGACTGCGGGCGGTGGTGGTGGGGTGCTCAACACCGGTTCGGCATCCGCCGGTTCGGGGATGCCGTCGACGGCCGGGGACGTCGGCGGGATGTTCGAGCTCACCCTCGGACGCTAGCGGCTCCTTGACGGGACGACACCGGCCGCGAAGACAGGGACAAGGGCAGCGGAGTTGCCTCAATGGGCAAGTAAGGTCTCCGCATGGGCGAACGGTTCACGGGGTGGCCCGAGGGGGCATTCGACGTGCTGCTCCAACTGGAGGGCGAACCCTCGCAGTCGGTGCGGGAGAAGTGTCGGAAAGAGCGCGAGCAACTGGTGCGGCAGCCGATGATCGCGCTGCTCAACGACCTCGCGGACAGGGACGCCGCATACGAGGACTTCTCCGTCTGGCACTACCGGACGAACTCCTGGTGGTGGCAGCACCAAGGCGCCGTGATCCGGCTCGCGCGCCATGTCGAGATCGGGGTGCGCTTCGACCTCGACGGACTGCGGATCCAGGGGGCCTGGTGGTACCCCGTTCCCGAAGAGATCCGCACGTTCCGGCAGGCGGTGGCCGCCGAAGGCAGCGGTCGTGAACTCGCCGCCATCGTCGCGGAGTTGAGGAAGCGAGGGGACTGCGAAGTCACCGGTGACCTCATGAAAAGGGTTCCCCGGGGCTACCCAGTCGACCATCCGCGTGCCGAACTGCTGCGCCACCGCTCGTTGATCGCGGTCCGCCCGCTGGGGTGCGAGGGCTGGCTGCACACCCCGGAGGCGGTGGACGTGGTGCTGGACGCCGTCGGGGACCTGAGCGACATGCTGTCCTGGCTCGTTCGGCACGTGAGCGTCTGAACCGAGCCTTGGGTTGCCCAACCCCCCTTGTCTTGGGTTTCCCAACTCCCCTTCTACGGCCGGTGCTTGCTGAAGTGCGTCACCGGACGCTCCAGGCGCTCGCCGTCCACGGTGATGTCGAGCACCTCGTTGTAGAAGGCGAGCAGCCCTTGGATCGCGCCCACCGCGGGCAGCGGAGCCGCGTAACTCCACACCAGGTTGGGCGGGACGTCCCCTTCGCCGGCCCAGGACCAGTACGCGGCCGTGCCCTTGTAGGGGCAGCCGGTGTGGTGGTCGGTGGGGGTGAACAGGTCGAGGCGGACATCCTCGCGCGGGATGTAGTAGCGGGTCGGCAGACCGGTCTCGAAGAGGAGCACCGGCTGGTGCGTGTCCGCGACCACCGTGCCGGCGATCTCGACCTGGACGTGCCGGCTGCTGGCGATCGCGTCCACCCGCTTGTGCGGATCACGAGGGTGGATGAAGATCTCCTCTTCCTCCTCGTACCAGTGGTCGAGGCCCCTGCCGCTGCGCCGGAACCACTCGAAGGCGATGTGGTCGGCGAGGTCGGCGGCCGGGAACGTCCAGGCGGCGTTCTCCAGCAGGTCGCCGTCGACTTCGAGGTCGTAGAAGATCTGCGATCCGGTGTGCGTGCCGGTCGGCGGGTTCTTCGCGGGGCGGAGCAGGTCCTCGCGCACCTCCGCGCGCGGGAAGGCGTACAGCGGCACCGGCACGCCGGGCTCCCAGACGAGGACGGGATGGCGGCTGTCGACGACGGTCACCTTGTCCTTTCGGCCGCGTACCCAGCGATCACTGGGTTCCCAGAGGAGGCCTTCCGGGGTGCTGCGGAGAGACTCGGCGGTGGTGAGTGCGGTCATGTCCGTTCTCCTTCTCCCTCGGGTTCTCTCCAGTCGATGATGACAGGCATGACTATGTCGACAGCGTTCACGAAACTGTTCGGTGTACGGCACCCGATCGCGTCGGCGCCCATGGGCGGGTCGGCCGGCGGGGCGTTGGCCGCCGCCGTCTCGCGGGGTGGCGGGCTGGGGTTGGTCGGGGCTGGCGGCGGTGAACGGGAGTGGCTGGCAAGGGAGTTGCCGGTCGTGGCCGGAGGAGGGCATCCGTGGGGAGTCGGGTTCCTGTGCTGGGCGGCCGATGTGGGGGCGGTGGAACAGGCCCTGGAGTACGGTCCCGACGCCGTGGTGCTCTCCTTCGGTGACCCGAGCCCCTTCGTCGGGAGCGTCCGGGCCGCCGGTGCGGCGCTGATCGTGCAGGTCACCGATCTGGAGGAGGCCCGCCGGGCGCTCGATGCGGGGGCCGATGTCATCGTGGCGCAGGGCACGGAGAGCGGTGGGCACGGGGCCCGGCAGGGGAGGGCGACGCTGCCCTTCGTGCCGGTGGTGGTGGACCTGGCGGGACCGGTACCGGTGTTGGCGGCCGGTGGGATCGCGGACGGCCGCGGCCTGGCCGCCGCCCTTGTGCTGGGGGCCGACGGCGCGCTCATCGGCACCAGGTTCCAGGCCACGGCCGAGGCCCTGGTCGAACCCGCGAGCGCCCGGGCGATCGTGGCGGGGCGCGGGGAGGACACGGAACGCAACCGGGTGCTCGACATCGCGAGGTCGTCCCCCTGGCCCGACCGGTACACGGCGCGCACCCTCGGCCACCCCTACCTCGACCGCTGGCGGGGCCGGGAGGCGGAACTCGCCGCGGACCCCCGTGCCCGCGACGCCTATCAGGCCGACGTGGCCCGAGGCGACCTGCCGCCACTGCCGGTGTGGGCCGGCGAGGCCGTCGACCTCGTCAACGATCTGCCGCCCGCGGAGGGACTCGTCGGCACGCTCGCCGCCCAGGCCGAGGAGGCCTTCGCCCGAGCGGGAAGGCCTTCGACGGGAGGCGTCACGATCGAGACGCCATGATTCACACCCGGACCGCAAGGAGTCATTCCCGCACCCCGGCCCTATTCTGAGGAGGCATGGAGGAGGCCGCGGGCAACGACGGGTTCGGTGAAGTGCCCGAGTCGGACGGGTCGTTCGGGCCGCTGGTGGTCTCCGGGCAGCCGATGTTCCTGCGGGCCGCGCACGTCGAACTCCCCGAGGAGAACCCGGATCCGACCGTGCTGCCCTCGATCACGCTGCTGGAACGCGCAGCCTCTCTCGGCGTGGACGCGGACGAACTGCCCCTCTCTCCCACCCAGTTGCTCGCGGGCCAGTACCGGCTGATCCGCCCGCTCGGCTACGGCGGGATGGGCGAGGTCTACCTCGCGCTCGACACCAAGGTCGACGACCGCGAGGTCGCCATCAAGATCCTCCACCCCGAACAGGCGGCCTTCGCGGCGGGCGCGCTGGCCCGCGAGCGGCGGGCCCTGGTCGACCTCAGCCACGACGACATCATCCGTGTCTTCAACTACGGCCATCACCCCGAGGTCGGCGACTTCCTCGTGCTGCAGTACGTGGACGGGCTCACGCTGGAGGAGGTGCGGGCACGGGCGCGGCTGAACCCGGACGAGTTCGGCGGGCGCCGCTTCCACGAGTTCGTTCTCGCGTACGGCGTGCGCATCCTGTCCGCGCTCGGACATCTGCACGCCGACCGGCCCGGCCGCGTCTACGGCGATCTGAAGCCGGGCAACGTCATGCACGACGGCACCGCGACGAAGATCATCGACGTGGGGAGCGTACGGGCCTCGGGGGCGCCGGGGCTGACGACGTATGGGTTCCGCGCCCCGACCGTCGGCCCGGACGGCGGATCCACCGGCCAGGACGACCTGTTCAGCCTGGGCGAGACACTGCGCCGCCTGACCGGCCTCGGCACGTCGCCCCAGGACCTGGCCGTCCTCGCCGACCTGGCCTCGCTGGCTCCGGATACGGCCGAGGCGGCACAGGGCGCCGACGCGGGCCCGGTCGCCAAGGGGACACCGGGCGCCACCGACCAGTCGCGGCCCGGCACAGGAAGTCCCCCCGCCCCGAGCCCCACCACCCCCGCCCCCCGAGGCCTCGGCCTCGTCTCGCTCGCCCGGGTGCTGCACCGCGCGACCCGGGCCGAGCGGGCCGAGCGGTTCGCCGACGCCCGTGAGATGGCCGAACAACTGCGTGGTGTCTTCCGGGAGTTGAGGTCGCTCAGGACCGGCACGGAGACCTTCGAGCCGTCCCCGCTGTTCCTCCAGACGCCGTACGCCCTCGACGGCGCCCTCGGCTCCGCGCCGCCGCTCTCCCGCTGGGCGGCGCCCCGGGCGCCGTCGCTGTACGCACCGCCGACGCCCGCGCAGGCGGCCCAGCGGCTGCCCGTCCCGCGCCCCGACCGCGACGACGACCACCACACGGAGCTGAGCAGGCTGGGCGAGGCCGACCCGGAGGCGCTGTTGCAGCACACCGCGGTCTGGAGCGACTCCACGGAGGTCCATCTCCTGCGCTGTCGGCTGCGGTTGCGGACGGCCGCCGACGGGCCGGAGGCCGCCGAGCGCGAGCTGCGTGCCGCCGAGGCGTCGGTCGGGCCCGAACGGGCACCGTACGACTGGAGGTTGGACTGGCATCGGGGGCTCGTCGCGCTCGCCCGGGACCAAGTCGCCGTCGCCAGGCGGCACTTCGACCGGGTGTACGCGGCGATCCCCGGCGAGTACGCGCCGAAGCTGGCGCTCGGCCACTGCGCCGAGCGGCTGGGGCGATGGCCCGAGGCGCTCACGTTCTACGAGGCCGTGCGGCTGCGCAATCCGTCCCTGGGCGGCGCCGCCTTCGGTGCCGCCCGCGCCCGCCTCGCCCTCGGGGACGAACGGGCGGGGGAGGAGGCCGTACGCGTACTGGACGCCGTCCCGAGGCACTCCCGGCACCGCACCGCGGCCCGTACGGCGGCCGTGCGGATCGGGGTCGAGCACGTACGGACCGTCGAGCGCGCCGAGGACGTACCGGTGCTGCTGCGCGGGGTGTTGGAACGTCTCGTCCTGCTGTTCCACGCGCACGGGCTGACCGACGAGGAGGCCCGGGTGCGGATGACCACCGAGGTGTGGGAGAGCGTGCGGGACGTGCTCGCGCGAGGCGCCCTCGACGCGGCCGGGCTCGCCGCTCTCTCGGCGGCCGCCGACCCGCGGCTCGGCCTCCCCGCCGACGGACCCGGTGTGCGCAAGGACCTCTCCCGGCTCTACGTCACCCTCGCCCACCAGGCCGCCCGCTCCGCCGACCCCGCGGACGCGGGCGTCGCCGAGACCCTGCTGGACCGTGCCTACGAAGTCCGCCCGCTCGCCTTCCGACACCACAGGGACAGCCCATGGCTCGGGAAGAGAGCCGCAGACCGGCTCCGGACCCTCACCTCCGTGGCGTCGCGCGGAGTGCCACCCGACTCGCGCGGGCAGCGGCCGCCGTAGTCGCGGTTTTCGGCGAACTCGCCCGCCGCGCCTGCCGTTACGCCTGGCCGGCGGCCACCGGTCGGCGCAACCGCGCCTATCTGCACGACCGGTTGGTGGCGCTGCCCCTGCTCGCCGTGGTGGGCTTCGGCGCGTTCGGCTGGGCGTACACGGGTGTGCGCGACGACTCCGCCGACGTGCGGGAGCGCGTGGTGCCCGCCCTGGTCGACCTCGCGGATGCCAGGAACTCCCTGCTGGTCGCGCAGGGCGAGGCCGAGCGAAGTCTGTCCGCGGGGCGGGCGGCGGAGCTCGGCGGGCTCAGCGAGCGGTACCGGACGCGGGTGGCGCGCGCGACGCAGAGTCTGAACCAGGTCACCCGCAGCGGGGCGTTGACGGTCGCCGAGGAACAGGAACTGCGGGTGGTCTCCGCGCTCGTCGTGGACTACACCGGCTGGGTGGGCCGGGCGCAGGGCGACGCGAGCGACCCGGTGCTGCGCGCCGCCGAGTTGACCTACGCGCGCAGCATGCTCTGCTCGGCGTCCGTCGCCCCGGCGCAGGCCGACGACGCCTACCCGCCGTGCCCGCCGGACACCGGTTCCAGCGCCACCTCGATCGTCGACCGGGTGTCGGGCCTGGAACGCGGGCTGCGGGAGCGGCTCGCGCACCGGGCCGCGTGGGGCGCCGGCGTGCTCGCCGCCGCGGTCGTCGCGGGGCTCGCCTTCGTCCTGCTCGCCGCCGGACTGTGGCGGACGGTCTCCTTCCTGCGCCGCCGCTTCCGGATCCGGCTCAGCCTCCCGCTGGTGGCCGCCGCCGTGCCGCTGCTCGCCGTACCGCTCCTGACAGTTGACGCGCTGCTCGCCCAGCACGCGCAGGACGCGGCGGTCCCGTTGGCAGGCGCGCTCGCCGAGCAGACCTCGCCGCGGATCGAGGTGATCGCGGAGGAGCGCCCCTTCGACGGTCCGGATCCGCGCGCCATCGAGGTCCTGCGGGCCCGGATCGACGACGGCCTGGCCGACGGACGGCTCGCCGTCCTGGACGGAGCCGCCCCCTTCGTGTTCCCGACCGGCCTGGTCGCCGCCGCGCTGATCGCCGGCGCCCTGCACGGCTACCGCCGCGAGTACCTCGTCGTCACCCGCCCGGGAGCCGTCTCATGACCTGTCTCATGACCCGGTCCACGCGCCTCTTCCTCCGCCGCCCGCTGTGCGTACTCCTCGCGGGCTGTCTGCTCGCCCTCGTCCCCGGCTGCACGCCCAGCCCCCGCGACCCGCTGGTCGTCCTCGGCCCGTGGACCGGCAAGGAGGGCGAGGCCTTCGAGGCCGCCCTCGCGAAACTCGACGACGGGACCGGACGGCGGTACACCTACGAAGGCACCCGCTCGCTCCGTGAGACGCTCGTCTCGCAGCTGGAAGCCGGTGACCCGCCGGACGTGGCGATCCTCAACAGCATCGGCGAACTCACCGAGTACGCGCGCCGCGACCGGCTCAAGCCCCTCGCCGAGGAGAGCGCCGAACGCGCCTACGCCCCGTGGTCGCCGACCCTCCTCGTGGACAGCAAGCGCCGTACGTACTGGGTGCCGTTGAAGGTCGACCTGAAGAGCCTGGTGTGGAGCAGGAAGGGCGCGTCGAGTGCCGTCCCCAAGTGGTGCGTGGGGATGGCCTCGCAGGCTACCTCCGGCTGGCCCGGCACCGACTGGGTCGAGGACATCCTGCTCCACCAGGCGGGCCCCGACGTCTACACGCGGTGGGCCACCGGCCGGCTCGACTGGCGCGCCCCGGCCGTCGAACGGGCCTGGACCACGTGGGCACGGCTGCTCGGCAAGCGTTCCCCGGCCTCCGTCGAGCAGTCCCTGACCACGTCGTTCGAGGGCGCGTCCGGCCCCGGCGGGCAGCCGCGCGGCCTGCTCGACTCACCCGGCTTCGACTGCACGCACGAGCACCAGAGCGCCTTCATCCGGTACGTCTACGCCGACCAGGACGTCCGCGTGGAGCCGTCGGCCCGCTATCTGGACGGGCGGTCCGAGGAGCGGGACACCTTCGAGGTCTCGGGCGACATGGCAGCCGTCTTCAGCGACGACGAGGCGGCCCAGGTACTGGTCGAACGGCTCTCCAGCCCGGCCGGCCGGGAGATCTGGCGGGCCCAGGCCGACCCGCCAGTGCGGCCGTTGTTCCCGGACCCGGCCGGGCTGCCGCCGACGACGCCCACGGACCCGAACGAGCAGGAGATCGACTCCCTGCTGACCTCAGGCGCCCGCACCCTGTGCTTCGACGCCTCCGACGTGATGCCACCCGAACTGCGCGACGCCTTCCACCGGGCCGTGCTGGAGTTCTTCCGGGACCCTTCCCGACGCCATCTCGCCTCACTGCTGGGGCAGTTGGAGACCGTACGGAGCGAGGCGAACGCCGAGTCGGGCGGCGACCGCACGTTCCGCCCGCCGGAGGACATCTGCGCGAGTCCTGGGGGATGAGGGAAACGGTGTGGGTACGCCGCCCGCGGCACGGGTGCCAGGCTCAGCCCTCGCTCCGCCCCGCCAGATCCAGCGCGATGTCCGTGATCATGTCCTCCTGGCCGCCGACCATCCCGCGCCGGCCCACCTCCACCAGCACCGAGCGCGTGTCGAGGCCGTAGCGGGCCGCGGCCGTCTCCGCGTGGCGCAGGAAGCTGGAGTACACGCCGGCGTAGCCGAGGGTGAGGGTCTCGCGGTCCACCCGTACGTCGCGGTCCTGCAGCGGTCGTACGACGTCGTCGGCCGCGTCCATGAGGGGGAACAGGTCGCAGCCGTGGTCCCAGCCCATCAGGTCCGCGACCGCGATGAACGCCTCCAGGGGGCAGTTGCCGGCCCCGGCGCCCTGGCCGGCGAGGGACGCGTCGACGCGGGTGGCGCCCTCCTCGACGGCGACGACCGTGTTGGCCACGCCGAGGGCGAGGTTGTGGTGGGCGTGGATGCCCGTCTCGGTCGCGGGGTCCAACGCGTCGCGGTAGGCGCGGAACCGGTCGCGCACGCCGTCCATGGTGAGGCGGCCGCCGGAGTCGGTGACGTAGACGCAGTGGGCGCCGTAGGACTCCATCAGCTTGGCCTGGCGGGCCAGTTCGGCCGGTTCCGCCATGTGGGACATCATCAGGAAACCGGCGACGTCCATGCCCAACTCCCGCGCGGCGGCGATGTGTTGGGCCGAGATGTCGGCCTCGGTGCAATGGGTGGCGATCCGTACCGAGCGGATGCCGAGCGAGTGGGCCTGCTTGAGGTCGTGCACGGTGCCGATGCCCGGCAGGAGAAGGGTCGTCGGCACGGCCTGGTGCGTGGCGCCCACCACCGCCTCGATCCACTCCCAGTCGGTGTGCGCGCCCACCCCGTAGGTGACGCTGGACCCGGACAGGCCGTCCCCGTGGGCGATCTCGATCGCGCCGACGCCGGCCGCGTCCAGGGCGGCGGCGATGGTGCGGGCCTGCTCGACGGTGTAGCGGTGGCGGACGGCGTGCATGCCGTCCCGCAAGGTCACGTCCTGCACGTACAGCCTGGTCACTTGGCCGCCTCCGGGGTGTGGTGCGTCGCCACGCGCTCCGCGGTACGCAGCGCCGCGGACGTCATGATGTCGAGATTGCCGGCGTAGGAGGGGAGGTAGTGGGCGGCTCCCTCGACCTCCAGGAAGACCGAGACCCGGGCCGCCGGGCCCCGGGTGCCGGCGGGCAGCAGTCCGCGCAGCGGATCGTCGTCGGCGACCCGGTCGAACTGCACCTTCTGCTTCAGCCGGTAGCCCGGCACATACGCCTGCACCCGGCCGACCATCTCCTCCACCGAAGCGGTCACCGCGGTCTCGTCGCAGTCGCCGACCAGGCAGTACACGGTGTCCCGCATGATCAGCGGCGGTTCGGCGGGGTTGAGCACGATGATCGCCTTGCCGCGGGCCGCACCGCCCACCTTCTCGATGGCCGAGGCGGTCGTCTCGGTGAACTCGTCGATGTTGGCGCGGGTGCCGGGTCCCGCCGAGCGGGAGGAGATGGAGGCCACGATCTCGCCGTAGTGGACCGGCGTCACCGCGCGCACGGCGGCGACGATCGGGATCGTGGCCTGGCCGCCGCAGGTGACCATGTTGACGTTGGTGGAGTCCAGGTGCTCGTCCAGGTTGACGGACGGCACGACGTACGGGCCGATCGCGGCCGGCGTCAGGTCCACCACCCGGCGTCCGAGGTCCCGCAGCACCCGGTCGTTGTGGTGGTGGGCGCCCGCCGAGGTGGCGTCGAAGACGATCCCGATCTCCTCGAACTCGTCCAGCCGCACCAGGCCGTCGACGCCCTCGTGCGTGGTGGCGACCCCGAAACGGCGGGCCCGGGCCAGACCGTCGGAGTCCGGGTCGATGCCGACCATGGCGCCCATCTCCAGGACGTCCGAGGTGCGCAGCACCTTGATCATGAGGTCGGTGCCGATGTTGCCGGAGCCGATGACGGCGACCTTGGTTCGGGCCGAAGTACCGCCGCTTGTAAGGGACTTGGCGAGGGTGTCGGTCATCGCCGGTCTCCTTCGGTGGACGTTTCCGTCGGCTCTTCCGGCGCCTCTTCCTCCGCCGCGAACGTCACCCGCACCGATCCCAACCCGGAGATCCGCGCCTCGAAGGTGTCACCCGGGTCGACGGCCACCATCGGGCCGAGCGCCCCGGTGAGCACGATGTCGCCGGCCCGCAGCGGATCGCCCGCCTCGGCGAGGGTCGACGCGAGCCAGACGGCCGCGTTGAGAGGGCCGCCGAGGCAGTCGGCGCCGGTGCCCGCGGAGACCTGCTCGCCCGCGCGGGTCAGCGTCATCCGCACCCCGCGCGTGTCGAGCGCGGTCAGCGGTACTGGACTGGTGCCGAGGACGAAGAGGCCGGAGGAGGCGTTGTCGGCGACCGTGTCGACGAGGGTGATGTCCCAGCCGGCGATCCGGCTGTCCACGATCTCCAGCGCGGGCAGCGCGAAGTCGACGGCGCGCAGCACGTCGGCCACGGTGATCCGGGTGTCCGGCAGATCGGCGCCCAGCACGAGCGCGACCTCCGCCTCGATCTTCGGCTGGAGCAGCCGGCCGGCGGGCACGGTGCCCGCGTCGGGGACGGCCATGTCGGCCAGCAGCGCCCCGAAGTCCGGCTGATCGACGCCGAGTTGGCGCTGGACGGCGGGGGAGGTGAGGCCGATCTTGCGGCCGACGACGCGAGTGCCCCGCTGTTCGAGGGACCGCGCCACATTGAGGCGCTGCACGTCATACGCGGCCGTGATGTCGCCGTCGGGCAGCAGGGACCGTACCGGAGGACAGGGCACTCCGGTACGGGTGGCCTCGGCCAGGGTGTCGGCGGCCTTGACCACCGCGGCGGACGGCCGGTCGGCGCTGGGGGGTGTCGGCATGCGACCACTCCAAGGAACGAGGGACGAGGAACGAAGGGTGAGGGGCGAGGACGTACGGCGGGCGTACGAGAGTCTGATGACGTCCGGTATAGACGTGCCTGTGCCACACCGGCAATCATTGTTCCGTGACACGGAACACCGACCAGGGCAACATGCTCGACAAAGCCGCGGTCATCCTGGACTGCTACCGCCCGGATGGCGGCGCGTACCGTCTGACGGAACTCGCCGAGCGCACCGGCTTCAGCAAGACCACCACGCACCGGCTGACCGCGGACCTCGTGCGGCTCGGATTCCTGGAGCGGGACGGCGCCGTCTACCGGCTCGGCGGCAAGCTCTTCGAACTCGGCACGCTCGTGCCCCGCCGCCACGGCCTGCGCGAGACGGCACTGCCCTTCGTGCAGGACCTGTACGAGGCCACGCACGAGACCGTCCATCTCGGTGTCCGCGACGACCACGACGTGGTCTACCTGGAGCGCGTCCACGGCCACGACCCGCTGCCCCTTCCCTCGCGGGTCGGCGGCAGACTGCCCCTGACCTGCACCGGCGTGGGCAAGGCGCTGCTCGCCTTCTCCGGCCCCGAACTCACCGAGCGGATCCTCGCCGAACCGCTGCCGCGCCTGACGCCGCACTCGGTGACCGACCCGGTGCGGCTGCGCACGGCCGTCGAACAGGCCCAGGTCTCGGGCCTCGCCTACGAGGAGCAGGAGGCCGCCCTGGGCGTGTGCTGCATCGCCGCGCCGGTCTTCGACGGCGGCGGTACGGCCGTCGCCGCGCTCTCGGTCGCCGTGCCACGAGCCCGCTTCAGCCCCGCCCAGCTCGCCCCGGCCGTACGCACCGCGGCCCTCGGACTCTCCCGGGCGCTGCGCCAGGCGCGCTGAGCCCGGACCGCGCCCCTGGGGGCCGCCCCAATCGGATATACGCGCCTCTATCGGTACACCGACCTGGACCGCCATCATTCGGACATGACGACTCTCGACGACGCGAGCGCATTCGGTGCCGGATCGGCCCTCCCGGCGCTGCCGGAGGACTGGGAACGATGTCTGGCCGTGGCGGCACATCCGGACGACATCGAGTACGGGATGGCGTCCGCCGTGGCCCGGTGGACGGCCCAGGGGAAACAGGTCACGTATCTGCTCGCCACCCGCGGCGAGGCGGGTATCGACGGACTCCACCCGGACCAGGCGGGACCGCTGCGGGAAGCCGAGGAACGGGCCGGGGCGCGCGAAGTCGGCGTGGAGACGGTGGAGTTCCTCGACCACACCGACGGGATCATCGAGTACGGGCCCGCGCTGCGCCGTGACATCGTGCGGGCGATCCGCCGGCACCGGCCGGAGGTCGTGGTGTCGGGGGCGTTCGACGTCCGCATGATCGGCGGGATGACCAATCAGGCCGACCATCGCGTGGTCGGGCTCGCCGCGCTGGACGCGACCCGGGACGCGGGCAACCGCTGGATCTTCCCGGAGCTCGCCGAGGAGGGCTTGGAGCCCTGGGGCGGAGTCCGCTTCGTGTGCTTGGCCGGCAGTGATCGGCCCAGCCACGGCGTGGACATCACCGGCGAACCGCTGGAGCGCGGGATCGCCTCGCTGGCCGCCCACGCCGAGTACACCAAGGGACTTGGCGCGCACGGCTTCGAGCCCCGGCCCTTCCTGACCTGGGCGGCCGGGATGGCGGGCCCGGCGCTCGGTGTGGAAGCGGCGGTCCTCTTCGACGTGCACCAACTCGCCTTCGAAGGACCGCCGCCCTGGGAGCAGTGACTCCGCGCGGTGTGAGGGAGCGACCCGCGGAGTCCGGCCGTCAGCCCTGCGTCTCGCCGATGTTGACCATCCACGGGATGCCGAACTTGTCGGTACACATACCGAACACGTCACCCCACATCTGCTTGTCCAGCGGCACGGTCACCGTGCCGTCGGCCGACAGCTTCTCCCACCAGCCGCGCAGGTCCTTCTCGTCGTCGCCGCTCAGGCTCACCGAGAAGTTGCCGCCCGGGGTGTACTGCATCTCGGGCGGGGTGTCCGCGCCCATGAGGGTGAAGCCGCTCGGCGTCTCCAGCATGCCGTGCATGATCTTGTCGGCGTAGGACGCGTCCGGCTGGCCGAACTCCCCGAAGGTGTTCAGCGCGAGGGTGCCGCCGAACACCTCCTGGTAGAACTCCAGCGCCTGACGGGCGTCCCCGTCGAAGCTGATGTAGGGGTTGAGTCGTGACGCCATGAGAGCCTCCTGTGCAGGGGCAGAGGTCAGATGTCCGCACAGTAACGCGGGGCACTGACAACGGCCCGCCGGCCGGTCTCCGGAGCCGCACGGCAGGCCCGTCCACGTCCCTCAACATCTGGTCAAAACTGCTTCTGTGATTGGCATGGACCTGACTGGATGTCGTCGCTAAGCTCTGCCGCGCAGGCTTGAGAGCGCTCTCACGCACCCGCTGTTCCACCCCACCTTGTTGGAACGACGAAGGGCAACTCCCTTGAGACGCAAGCGACTCCTGCACGCGGGCCTGGCGGCCCTGCTGATGCTCGGCGGCTTGACCGCCGCGAGCACGCTGCCCGCGGCGGCGAACGACTCGACCGCATCCCCCTCCACCCGACCCGCCTCGGCCGGACTGCTGTCGGCCATGCAGCGGGACTTCGGCCTGACCGAGTCCCAGGCCGAGGCCCGCCTCAAGGCCGAGGCGACCGCCACCGACATCGACCCGAAGGCGCGCAAGGCGGCCGGAGCGGCTTACGGCGGCTCCTGGTTCGACGCGTCGACCAACCGGCTCACCGTGGCCGTCACGGCGAACGCCTCCGCCACCACCCGCCAGGCCGTCCGCGCCACCGGCGCCACGATCCGCACGGTCCGGCACAGCGCACGAGAACTCGACGCGACCAAGGCGCGCATCGACCGGCTGAACGCCCCTGCGGGCGTGAGCAGTTGGCACGTCGATCCGACAGCCGGCGCGGTCGTCGTCGAGGTCGTCCGCGGCGACCGAGCTGACAACGATGTCCGGCGCTTCCTGGCCCAGGCCCGCGCAGCGGGTCCGGTCACCGTCGAGACGGTCGCCTCGGCGCCCGGCACCTTCGCGGCCGGCACGGTCGGCGGCGACCCGTACTACACGGGCAACGTCCGCTGCTCCATCGGCTTCTCGGTGTACGGCGGCTTCGTCACCGCCGGACACTGCGGCCAGCCCTCGGCCGCCGTCTACGGCTGGGACCGCTCCTACGTCGGCAATTTCCAGGGCTCCTCGTTCCCGGACAACGACTACGCGTGGGTCAGCGTGGGCAGCGGCTGGTGGACGGTTCCGGTCGTCCTCGGTTGGGGCACCGTCTCCGACCAGTTGGTGCGCGGCTCGGCCGTGGCGCCCGTCGGCTCCTCCATCTGCCGCTCGGGCTCGACCACCCACTGGCACTGCGGCAACGTCCTGGCCCTGAACGAGACCGTCAACTACAGCCAGGGCGCGGTGCGTCAGCTCACCAAGACCAGCGTCTGCGCCGAACCCGGCGACTCCGGCGGCTCGTTCATCAGCGGCGACCAGGCCCAGGGCGTCACCTCCGGCGGCTGGGGCAACTGCAGCAGCGGCGGCGAGACCTGGTTCCAGCCCGTCAACGAGATCCTCAACCGGTACGGCCTGACCCTGCACACGGCCTGACCGCACTCCTGGCTCAGGGGGCCTTCGCCGCCCGGCGACGGCGAAGGCCCCGGGTGCGGGTCGGGCCGCAGGTCCCGGCTAGGGCGTCGGAATGCCCGCCGGCCGGGCCGGGCGGCCCAGCCGTACCGGGACGCCGGGGGAGTACAGCACGCTGACCGGTGGGTTGGTCGGGGTGGGGAGGCCGGCCGCGGTGACCAAGTCCTCCTTGCAGGTGAGGAGTTCCGCGCGGTGCAGGGGCCAGCGTGGGTGGTCGTTCGGGAGGTAGGCCAAGGGGTCGGGGCCGCCGAAGAAGGCGTTGTGCATGCCCCAGCGGGCGGTGAGGAAGTGTTCCAACTCCGTTGGTTCTCCGATGGGTTCACCGGTCCTGACCACGATGTCGCTGTGCGCTCCGCGTGGGCCCGGCCAGCGGCGGGAGCTGCGGTAGGCGACGGTGTCGCCGTCCGTGCGGACGGTCATCCGGGACCACAGGTACGGCAGCCGGAAGCCGAGGCGGCCCATCACCACCGGGATCAGCCGGGAGGCGTCCATCGAGCGGAACACGACACCCCGCCGTCCGTGCGCGTCCACCGAGTAGAGCCGCACATTGGTCTCCGGGAAGGTACCGAGGTACGGCACCCCGGGCAGCCGCAGCCAGCCCACCCGGTGCATCCGGAAGGCGACGAGCCCGACGAAGGTGACCCCGTCATGCGTGTCCGGGACGGTGCCGGGCGGCAACAGCGGTGCCACGACGTCCGGTTGGACGGCCCAGTGGATGAAGGTGAGGTCGAGCCACTGCTGGGTGAGGAGCGGGGCACGTATGAGGGCGGGCGCGTCGGGTGTGACGGGGGCGGGGTTCGGCACGAGGGTCAGGATGGCAGAGGGGAGAGTCGGGTCATAGCGTGGGGGATGCCCCGGAAGGGTCCGTGACGGTCGAGGTGATGGTGACGCGATGTGCTGGAGTGCGACGGCAGATCTCTGGGCGGGTACCGCCATCGCCTCCGTCGGCGCGGTCTGCGTGGCCCGGACCCGGCGTCGCAGGGACCTGCCCCTAGCCGCGCTGCCCCTGGTGCTCGGCGCCCACCAGCTGGTCGAGGCCCAGGTCTGGCACAACGGCGGCGGCACCGGACCGGCCACCGTCGCCTGGGCCGTCATCGCCCTGCCGCTGCTCGCGGTATTCGTGCCCGTCGCCGTGCTGTGCGCCGCTCCGGCCCGGGCCAGGCCCCGGCTGTTGATCCCGCTGGCCTCCGGCGTCCTGACCGCCGCCGTGCTGGCCTACAGCCTGGCCACTCGTACCGTGCGCGCCGACATCCGCGGCCACACCGTCGGCTACGTCATCGGCCTCGACCACGGGCGCCCGCTCATCGCGAGCTACCTGCTCGCCACCGTCGGCGCGCTGCTGCTCGCCGGTGACCGGTGGCTCGTAGGACTGGGCGTGCTGGTCGGCGTGGGGGCCGTGATCTGCTCGGCGCTGTGGCGGACGGAGTTCGTCTCGACCTGGTGCGCGCTCGCGGCCGTGTGCTCCGTGGTGCTGCTCGGCTGGGCGGGGCGACGGCCGGCGTATCACCCGGCCGGTGTCGGAATCTGATCCCCGACCGGTCGCCGGACCGTCACCTGTGCGCATGATGGGCTCGAAACGAGTTCCTATTACCGGAGGAACAGATGGACATCGGGATCGGCCTTCCCAACACGGTTCCCGGCACCGAACCACCGACCCTGCTCGACTGGGCCCGACAGGCCGAGGGAGCGGGATTCAGCACCCTCGGCACCATCGGCAGGCTCGTGTACCAGGGCTATGAGGAGCTGATCGCCCTCACCGCGGCCGCCGCCGTCACCAGCAGGATCCGCCTGACGACCAGCGTGCTGCTCGCGCCGCTGTACGAGAACGCCGCGCTGCTGGCCAAGCAGGCCGCGTCACTCGAACGCATCTCCGGCGGGCGCTTCGTCCTGGGTGTGGGGCTCGGCGGGCGTGACGACGACTATGCCGCCAGCGGGCTGTCCACCAAGGGCCGCGGGCATCGCTTCGAGGAACAGATCGACGACATGAAGCGCATCTGGGCGGGCGAGGAGCGCGGATTCGCCGGCGGGATCGGTCCTGCGACGGTGCGTGCGGGCGGCCCCGAGCTGATCCTCGGCGGTTCGACCGACGTGAGTTTCCGGCGGGTGGCCAAGCTGGCCGACGGCTGGATCATGGGCGGCGGCTCGCCCGACATGTTCGCGCAGGCCGCGGTCGGTGTGGACACCGCCTGGCAGCAGGCCGGCCGCGAGGGCAAGCCCCGCAAACTGTCCCTGGCCTACTTCGGGCTCGGCCCGAACGCCCGCGCCCAGGCGGACGGATACCTGCTGGACTATTACGGCTTTCTCGGTGACGCCGCTGCTCAGGTCGCCGGGAGCGCCGCGGTGACCCCGGACATGGTCAAGTCGTACGCCGCCGCGTTCGAGGCCGCCGGCTGCGACGAGCTCATCTTCGTCCCCACCGGTTCCGGCCTGGAGCAGATCGAGCTGCTCGCGGCGGCGATCGCCTGACGGTCAGTCCGGCGGAGCCGCAGTGCTCCGCCGGACCAGCAGGCGGGCCGGCACCAGATCCGTGCCGGGGCGCGGCTCGCCACCGGTACGGATCTGCTGGAGCACCTTGCGCACACACCGGCGGCCCACCTCCGCGAAGTCCTGGTGGACGGTGGTGAGCGGCGGCACGAAGTACGCGGCGTCCGGGATGTCGTCGAACCCGACCACGCTGACATCGTCCGGCACGGACCGCCCGCGCTCGTGGAACGCGCGCAGCAGACCCAGCGCCATCTGGTCGTTGGACGCGAACACGGCCGTGCAGTCGGCTTGTTGAGCCAGCGCGAGTCCGGCCGCATACCCCGACTCGGCCGACCAGTCACCGTGCAGCGGCGGCGGCACCGGGCGCCCCGCCTCCTCAAGTGCCGCTCGCCAGGCCTCGGTTCGGCGCTGCGCGGAGAAGGACGTCTCCGGCCCGGTCACATGCCATACGGTCCGGTGGCCCAGGTCGAGCAGGTGTTGTACGGCCATGCTGGCGCCCGCGCTCTGGTCGGTGTCGACCACGCTGTAGCGGTCGCCGGCGTCCGAGTCCACGACCACGACATGTACCCCGGGCGGGAGTTGGAAGGAGCCGGTACCGGTGTCGAGGAGATGGATCTCCATGATGACGATCACGGCGTCGACCGCCAGCTCGCCCATACGCGTGAAGGCCCCCAGGACGTTGTCCTGCGTCGGGACGTCGATCGGGATCAGCGTGATCGCGTACCCCTCGGCCGCCGCGTGCGTGGCGATCGCCTCCACGGTTCGGCTGTTGCCCGTGGAGGACAGGCTGAACAGGATCACGCCGATGGTGTTGAACTGGCCGTAACGCAGCGCGCGCGCCGCGCTGTTGGGCCGGTAGCCCAGCTCCCGCATCGCGGCAAGCACCTGCTCCCGGGTCGAACCGACCACCCCGGCCTGGCCGTTGGAGACCCGCGAGACCGTCTGCGACGAGACACCCGCGAGCCGGGCCACGTCGGCCATGGACACGCGCTGCTTGCGCCGCCCGCCAGGCACGCCCGAACCGCCCCGCTCCACCACGGCTGCCTCCTTCGACCGGTGCCCGATGTGCCCACGCGCACCGGATGTTACGTGTGGGAAACCTTGACGGTCGCCGGAGCGGATGTCACGATTCCGGCGCCTCCGAGTTTACGTAAACATCGTCCGCGGCGATCCCGAGTCCGCCACCCGCCCCCACTCCTGCCGCCTCTTGCCGCACAGCATGTTTACGTAAACATCCGGTCCTCCTGAAAGGGCACGTCGATGCGCAAGACCCCTGCCACGAGCCGCCGCACTCCTCGGCTGCGCGCCGCCTTCGTGGCGCTGGCGATCACCGCGATCAGCGGAGCGACCCTCACGGGCACCCCCGCCTCCGCCACCGCGCCGAGCACCGGCACGACCCAGTTCAAGGGCGTGAACTGGGCCGACCCGCGCGACAACTTCGCCGACGACCTTCTCCAGCTGTCCGGCCTCTCGACGACCGACGGCTACGCGAAGACGTACGCCAAGGCGACCCGGATCATCGCGGCCTTCCGCGCCAACCTCGGCGCCAACACCGTGCGGCTGCCGATCAACCCGTACACCGTCAACGGCGCGTACTGGAAGTCGTATCGTGCGGTCGTCGACGCGGCCTCGGCCCAGGGCTTCAAGGTGATCGTGTCCTACTGGGAGGGCACCGGCGCCCAGAAGGACGGCTACATCGACGACGAGACCACGTACTGGCCCATGTGGAACACCGTGGTCAAGGCCTACAAGCACAACCCGCTGGTCTACTTCGAGCCGATGAACGAACCGCACGGCTACACCGACGCCGAGTGGGCCGACATCGCCGCCAAGTGGCTGGCCACCTACCCGTCGGTGCCCCGCAACCGCGTCTTCGTCAGCGGCGCCGGCTACAACGACCACGTCACCTCGGTCTGCGCCGACCCGCGCCTGAAGGGGACCTATCTGTCGCTGCACCACTACGGCTTCTGGAAGAGCTACGCCACCTACGACGAGTGGGTGGCCGACCTCAAGGTGCGCATCGGCGACTGCGCGGGGCGTACCGTCGCCGACGAGTTCGGGGCGCCGATGACCACGGGCCTCGACTACAACAAGGCGACTCCGGACGACAACTTCGTCAACTTCATCCAGGCCGTCACGGACACCTTCCGCGAGCTGGAGATGGGGTCGGTGTACTGGCCCGGGCTGCGCACGGACGACACGTACTCCATCCAGACCCTGACCGGTCCGGTCGCCCGTCCCTGGCTGGCCACCACCAACCAGTCGGGCGCCGACCGCCTCGCCTGGGCCTGGGGCCGGGGCAAGCCGGTCAAGCCCTGACAACTCGGTTCACACGGCCGACCGCGGTGCGCCCGCCCGCGGCCGGCCGTTCGGCGTCGGCTCAGGCCGCCGCCGGGCGGACCAGCCCCGACTCGTAGGCGAAGACCACCGCCTGCACGCGGGCCCGGGCGCCGATCTTGGCGAGGATGTGGCTGACGTGGGACTTCACGGTGGTCGGCGCGATGGAGAGCCGCTCGGCGATCTCGGCGTTGGACCAGCCGGAGGCGACACCGGAGAGGATGACGCGCTCGCGCCCGGTGAGCGTGTCGAGGCCCACTTCGCGGATGGCGCGGGCGGGTTGCTGCTCGCGGACCGCCTCGATGAGGGCGCGGGTCAGGTCGGGCGTGATGACGGCGTCTCCCGAGGCCACGATCCGGACTGCGGCGATCAGTTCCTCGGCCGTGGCGTCCGGCTGGAGGAATCCGCCGGCGCCGGCGCGCAGAGCCGCATAGGGATAGGCCTCACCGTCGGCGGGTGTCAGGACCAGCACGCGGGGCTGGCGCTCGCCGACCCGCCCTGACCGGGTGATACGGCGGATGGCGTCGACGCCGATCGTGTGGGAGAAGCGGTCGTCCACCAGGACCACGTCGGGGTGGAGTGCGGCACTCTCACGAACCGCCTCGTCCGCGCTCGTCGCCTCGCCGACGACGGTCAGATCGGGCTCGGCGGCCAGCAGCATGCGCAGGCCGAGTCGCTGCAGTGAGGGTGCGTTGACGATGAGTACGGAGGTCATGGCGGGGCCCTTCGTGAACGAAACGGTATCGTTCCCCTAGGCCTTCAGCGTAGACCCGCACCTATCGAAACGCTAGCGTTTTTCTTCTGTGGTTTCGATCACCATGTGCCTCGGCTGAACGTCCGCCGCGACACACCCGTACCTCCTGTCGGACCAACACGGAGCAGGAGGCCCTTTGTTCCAGCAGCGAGCGCGAATCGGCGTCGATCGCGTCCCGTCCCCGGCCCGGCTGCCGCGGGCCGCCGCCCTCGTCGGCGGCCTGGCCCTGCTGCCCCTGGCCGTGGCGTGCAGCGGAGGCGAGGACGACCGCGCGGAGACCAGGACCGGCAAGATCGCGGTGACCGCCGCTCCCGAGGCCGGGGTGGTGGCACCGGCCAAGGTCGAGGTGATCGCCGGGCTGATCGGCTGCACGCCCAAGATCCGGGTCGACGCGGACGAACTGCGGCAGGGCGTGTGCCACACCAAGGCGGCCGACCAGGTCATCACCACGTTCCCCGAGGAGAAGTACAAGCTCGCCTGGCTCGACGCGGCCAGCGGCTACGGCGGACAGCACCTCGTCGGCTCGCGCTGGGTGGTCAGCGCGCAGCCGGCCAAGCTGAAGGAGTTCCGCACCAAACTGGGCGGCGAGATCCAGCAGTTGCGCGGCATCGGCCCGGCCGCCCCGAGCGCCTCCTGACGGCGGCCGCGGCGGGTCTACCCGAACGTCACCTCGGCCGTCGCGTGCCGCTCCTCCCGGTGCGTGGCCACCCGCAGTGCGGCACCCTCGTCGGTCGGGGTGCCGCAGGCCGCGATGTGCTCGCCGCCGAAGACCGGCTTGTGGAGCCGGTACGACAGTGAGCGCACCGGCCGGAACGGCGCCTGGCGGCGGGGGAGTTCGAGCATGAGCAGGGCGAGCAGCGGGCCGTGGACCAGGAGGCCGGGGTAGCCCTCCTCGTCGCGGCAGTACGGGGCGTCGTAGTGGATCCGGTGCGCGTTCGCGGTGAGGGCGCTGAACCGGAAGAGCAGCGCGGGATCCGGGTGCACGGCGAGCTGCCAAGGGGAGTTGGCTTCGGGGAGGGCCGACTCGTCGAGGGCGCCCGGGTGTTGACCCGCACTGCGGCCCGACCGGTACACGCTGTCCTGCTCCTCGACGAAACAGACCCGCCCGCGCTGCCGGAACTCACGGCGCTCGGTCACGAAGAGCAGCTCCCCGGTGCGCCCTTGCTTGGCGGTGAGCGCGCCCAGGCTGCTCACGCGCTCGGCCGGTTCGCCCAGGCGCAGCGGCTCGCGGATCTCGCAGCGGCCTCCGGCCCACATGCGCTGGCGTTGCGGGATCCGCGGCAGGAAGTGGCCTTCGAGCGGATGGCCGTCGGGTCCCAACCGGCCCTGTGCGGGCCAGTTCAAGAAGTACAGCCAGTGCCACAGCGGAGGCAGCGGCTCGCCGTCCTTCGCCACGGCCTCGGGCAGGTCCAGGACCGCCGACAGGGCGGCCACCGGACCGACGGGCAGCGGATCCTCGTCCGTGACCGGACCCGGGGTCCACGACTCCACGTACGAACCGAGCGGGGTGGCGGCTGACGCGGTCGCCGGCCTGTTGTCGGACTCCATCGTCCTCCTGTCCTCGGAACTGCTCACCGGTCCTGCTCGCCCCCGCCCGCCAGTTGGTCCGCGAGGCACGCGAGGTACAGCGCCATCGTGGTGCGGTGCTCGCGCAGGGGGCGGCCGGTGATCTGCTCGATCTTGTTCATCCGGTAGATCACCGTATTGCGGTGGATGTGCAGCGCGGCGGAGGTCCGTACGAGATGGAAGCCGCTCTCGCACCAGGCGGTCACCGTGTCGCGCAGCGACGGCCAGTCGGGCTGGGCGCGCAGTTCGGCCGTGGTGAGTTCGATCAGCCGGCTGCGGGCGGGCTGGCCCACGGCCGCCAGGAGTTGGTGGACCCGGAGGTCGGTGATCAGGTGGACGGCGGAACCCTCCGTCATCCGGGCGCCGAGCCGCAGCGCGTCGCAGGCGTCCTGGTAGGAGTCGTGCAGTCCACCGACCGAGGAGGCCGCCTCGCCGATACCGGCGCGGGCGCTGAGCCCGTCCTGCGCGGCGATCACATCGGTGACCCGTCGGCACGCGGCGAGCAGGGCGTCCGTCGGCTGCTGCGCGGGCAGCCGGCTCAGTACGCCGATCCAGCCGGGGGCCGTCGAGGCGACGACGTCCTGCGGGTCGGCGAAGACCTCACGGACCGTGCGCAGCAGTTCCGAGCGGACCAGTGCCATGTCGTGGGTGGGTGCGCTGCGGCGCCCGGCGGCCGGGTCGGGCACGGTCACCTCGATGGCCACCGCGGCCCGCGGCAGCCGCAGGTCGAAGCCGAGCTCGGCGGCCCGGAACATCAGGAACTCGCCCTCGACGACCTGCGGATCGTAGGAGGCGATGTCGGTGAGCAGCTTCTCCGAGGCCCGTTCGGCGAGCAGCCGCGAGCGCAGCATCACCGACTCACGCAGCAGGATCTCCGTCTGCCGCTTCACCAGCAGCCCGAAGCGGCGCACTTGTCCGGGCGTACCGGTGATCCCGACCGTGCCCACCGCGCGTCCGCCTGTCACCAGCGGCAGTGTGACGCCCGGCCGTACCCCGCGCAGCAGCCCGGCCTGCGAGGCGCTGTGGGTGGCGGGTTCCTGGGTGCGTACGACGTCCACGGACGCCTCGTGGAAGGTGCCGACGCGGCTGCTGTCGCCGCTGCCGATGACCATGCCCTCCGCGTCCGTGATCAGCACGTTGAACCCGATGACGGCGGAGGTGTCCGCGGCGATCTCCTGGGCGAGCGACGGGCTCAGCATGGGTGTTCCTCCCGCCGGCAGCCGGTGCGGATCTGGGCGCACCGTACAGGGGAGGGGTCCGTATCGGCCACAACTCTGTACGAAGTGACCGGTGACGTGATCCGAACCGGTCTCTAGCGTATGCCCCCAATCAAGGTCCCCGCCGAGGGCACAGCGCGGTGAACGGCGGGTCCCGTTCAGTACCCGGAAGCGCCCGTGAGCGCCCGGACGGAAGGCCCAAGCCGATGACACGTGCACGCTCTCTCGCGTCCGCCCTGCTGGCGACTCTCCTGCTGTCCACCGTCTCCGCCTGCGGTTCCGGCGACGACGCCCCCAAGAACGTGTCCGCGAAGGTCGCCGCCCTGGGCACGCTGACGCCCGGCGTCATCAAGGTGGCCGTCCAGCCGTACGCCCCCTACACCAGCGTCCAGGGCGACAAGATCGTCGGCCTGGACGGCGACATCCTCGGTTACGTCGCCAAGAAGCTGGGCCTGGAGATCAAGCCCCAGGTCACCGACTTCGCCGGCATGCTGGCCGGCGTCCAGTCCCGCCGCGTCGACCTCACCATCGGCGGTGTCGCCTGGTCCGCCGACCGGCAGAAGCAGGGCCTGTTCACCGACCCGCCCTACTACTCGCCGCCCGCGATGGCCGTGCGCAGCGGAAAGACGTACAAGACGGTCGACGACCTCAAGGGCCTCGACCTCGGCACGGTCGAGGGCTATGTCTGGGTCAAGTCGATACAGGCCGTGCCCGGCGCGAAGCTGCACGCCTACCCCGACGCCAACGGCGTCTTCGACGACCTCGGCGCCGGCCGCGTCGACGTCGGCTTCCTCGACCCGCTGATCATCATCGCGGCCCAGAAGGAACGCCCCGACCTGAAGATCAAGACGGAGTACCTGACCCCGCCGACCGCCGCCGAGGTCAAGGCCGAGCCCGCGTACGCCTATTTCCAGCCGTACCAGACCGGCTTCTACCTCCCCAAGAAGGCCACCAAGCTGGAGCAGGCGATCTCCGCGCAGATCGACGCGATGTACACCAACGGCGAGTTGGCGAAGCTCGTGAAGAAGTACGGCGGTGACCCCGAGCAGTTCCTGAAGCCGGCCGCCGATGTCGCCGGCGCGCGGCGCGGAGTGGACCGGCCCGCCGACTGGACGCCCCCGTCCATCGCCAAGTGAGGGGATGACATGTCCGGTCTCTTCCAAGTCCCCTGGTCCGACTACCGATCCGACCTGCTCGACGCGCTCGGCCGTACCGTCTCCTACACGGTGGTCAGCTTCGCCGGCGCGGTCCTGCTTGGCCTGGCGGTGGCCCTGCTCCGGCTGAACCGCGCCTGGCCCGCGCGAGCCGTCGCCGCCGTCTACACCGAGGTGTTCAAGAACGTCCCGCTGCTCGCCATCATCTTCCTGACCTACTTCGGTCTGGCCTCCGCGGGCATCCGGCTCGACGTGTTCACCGCCGGCTGCCTCAGCCTGATCGTCTTCTACGCCGCCTACCTCTCGGAGATCTTCCGCTCCGCCATCAGCGGCGTCCACACCGGTCAGACCGAGGCCGGTGAGGCGCTGGGCCTCGGCAAGGTGGGCATCTTCGTGCACGTCGTCCTGCCGCAGGCGGTCCGGCAGGCGTTGCCCGGCACCAACACCATGCTGGTCGACCTGCTCAAGTCCACCTCCCTCCTGGTCACCGTCTCGGCCGCCGAGCTGATGTCCGAGGGGCGGCTCATCACCTCGGCGACCTTCCGCGCGCTGGAGGTGTATCTCGTCATCTCCGCCCTCTACTTCGCCCTGTGCTACCCGCTCTCCCAACTCCTCCTGCTGCTGGAACGCAAGGTCCGCGCGGGCGTCCCGCTGTCGCCCTGGCGACGACGCCGAGTCCGTGCCGCCCGTGCGCTGCTCGCCAGCGACCTCGACACCCGCACCGACCGCAAGGAGGCGGTCGTATGACTGAGCCTGTCACCACGACCACCGAACAGACCGGCCCGGCCGCGACCGGCGAGGCGGTGGTACGGATCCGGGGGCTGCGCAAGTCGTTCGACGGGCGGCTCGTCCTCGACGACGTGGACCTGGAGGTCGACCGCGGCCGCATCGTGAGCGTCATCGGGCAGAGCGGCGGCGGCAAGACGACGCTGATGCGCTGCGTCAATCTGCTGGAGCGGCCCGACCGGGGCACGGTCGAGGTGGCCGGAGAGGTGGTGCACCGCGACGGCCGGACCGTCTGCCGCGACCTGCCACGACTGCGCCGTACCGTCGGCATGGTCTTCCAACGGTTCAACCTCTTCCCGCACTTGACGGCCGTCGAGAACATCGTGCTGGCCCAGCGCAAGGCGGGCGTCGCCGAACCGGAGGCGCTGGAGCGGGCCGTCACCCTGCTGCGCCGGGTCGGCGTGGCCCACCGCGGCCTCGCCCTGCCCGACCAGCTCTCCGGCGGTGAGCAGCAACGGGTCGCCATCGCAAGGGCGTTGGCGCTCCGGCCCGAGGTGCTGCTCTTCGACGAACCCACCTCGTCCCTGGACCCGGAGGCCACCCGTGAGGTGCTCGGCGTGATGCGCGAACTGGCCGCGGAGGGTATGACGATGCTCCTGGTCACCCATGAACTCCCCTTCGCCCGCGAGGTGTCGGACCACGTCGTGTTCGTCGACGGCGGCCGGATCGTCGAGGAGGGCCGCCCGCAGGACGTCCTCGACCACCCGGCGCAGACCCGCACCAGAGAGTTCCTCACGGCGTACGGATCCGGGACGTGAGCGCCGTCAACAGCTCGAACGGGCTGACCGGCGACGATCCCGTCGTGGTCGTCGGCGGTGGAGTGGTGGGACTGTGCACCGCGTACTACTTGGCCCGGGCGGGCCTGCCCGTCGAGGTCGTCGAGCGGCGCGGCCTGGCCTCCGGGGCCTCCCGGGGCAACGCGGGCTGGGTCTGCCTCAGCCACTCAACTCCTGTTCCCGCCCCCGGAGTTGTGCGCTACGCGCTCCGCTCCCTGGGCCGACCGGACTCGCCCCTGTACCTACGGCCGCTGCCCGACCCGGCGTTCGTGCGCTGGCTGTGGCGGTTCTGGCGCAGCAGCACCCCGGCCGCCTTCCGGCGCGGCTACGCGGCGATCGCCGAACTGAACCGCGACACCTTCGCTCTCTTCGACGAGCTGCGCGCGGCCGGCGTCGACACGACCCTGACCCGACCCGGCATGGTGCACGCCTTCCTGTCGGCGACCGAGGCCCGCCAACACCTCGCCGTCCAACGGGAGATGGCGGCCGGCCGCTATCCCATGCCGGACGACGTCGTCACCGGCGACGAGGCCCGGCTGCTCGACGACGCGCTCTCGCCGCAGGTACGGGCCGCCTACCTTGTCGAGGGAGAGGGCGTCGTGGACCCGGAGGCGTTCGGGCGCGGGCTCGGCGAGGCGCTCGCCGCGTCGGGGGTGAAGGTCCACGAGAACACGGAGGTCGACGGGTTCCGTACGCATGCCGGACGCGTCACGGCCCTGCGCACCGGCGACGGCGAGATCCCCTGCTCGGCCGTCGTCATCGCGGCCGGGATGCGCTCGGCGGGGCTGCTCGGTTCGCTGGGCCGCCCACTGCCGCTCCAGGCCGGCAAGGGCTACAGCTTCTCGGTCGACCTCGACCCGGCACCCCGGCACACGCTCTATTTCGGCGAACGCCGAGCCGTCGCGTCGCCGATCGCCGGCACCACCCGGATCGGCGGCACGATGGAGCTGAGCGGCAACAACAACCGCCTCGACTGGCGCCGGATCGTCGCCGTCGCCCTCGCCAGCCGCCACTATCTGGGCCGCTGGTTCGACGACCCGGACGACCTGGTGAGTCTGATCCGGGACCCCTGGGTCGGCGGCCGCCCCTTCCTCCCCGACGGCCTCCCGGTCATCGACCGCGTCCCCGGCTACGGCAACGCCTTCGCCGCCACGGGCCACGGCATGCTCGGCGTGACGCTGGGCCCGGTCACGGGCCACCGGCTCAGCGAGTACGTCCGCACCGGGCGCCGCCCGGAGGGCCTGGCGCCGTTCCGGTTCGATCGGGTGCGGTAGTTCCGATCGGGGACGGCAGTGAGGCGAAGCTCGCACCCAGGGTTCCGTCCCGACGGTGAACTCAGTTGATGAACCGCGCCGTCGAGCGGACATGGTGGGCGCCCCGATACCCCCGTACCCGCCGTACGAGGTCCTCGGCTGCCGTCGGCCAGTCCGGGTGGTCGAAGTCGAAGCCCGCGTCCAGCAGGCGGCCGGGGACGACGCGGCGGCTCTTGAGGAGGAGTTCGGTGTCCGAGCGAAGCGCGAACGCGCCGAGCTCGGCCATCGCCTTCGTCGCGGGCAGGCCCACCGAGGTGCCCCAGGCCTCGCGGAGGTCACGCATGAAGTCCCGTTGCGGCAGCGGGTTCGGGGCGGCGAGGTTCACCGGTCCGCTCAAGTCGTCCCGCTCGACCAGGAATTCGACCGCGCGGACGAAGTCGTGGTCCTGGATCCAGGAGACGTACTGCGCGCCGCCCGCGACCGGGCCGCCGAGGCCGAGCCGCACAAGGCGCAGCAGGACGTCGAGGACACCGCCCCGGTCGGGGCTCATCACCATGGCCGAACGGAGCGCCACCTTGCGGGTGTGCGGGGTATCGGCCTCCTCCAGCTCCCGCTCCCAGGCCCGGGCGATCTCGATGCTGTAGACCCAGTAGTCGGGGACGTCCGGCTCGGTGCCGCCGATGACACCCGTCGTCTCGTCGTTCGGCGCGTCGAAACGGTGGGAGTAGATGGTCGCGGTGCTCATCTGGAGCCAGACGCGGGGCGGTCGGGCAGCGGACGCGATCGCCTCGCCGACGGCCCGCGCGGAGTCCACCCGTGAGTCCATCATCGCCCGCAAGTTCGCGGGCGTGTAGCGGCAACTGACGCTCCGCCCCGCCAGGTTGATCACCACATCGCTGCCGTCGATCACCTCGGCCCAGGGGCCCTGGCGCACCCCGTCCCACGGGATGTCGCCAGGGCGTCCCGGCCGTCGGCTCAGCACCACGACCTCATGACCGGCCGCGGTCAGCTCGCGGCGCAGCAGCGTCCCCACCTGCCCGGTGCCCCCGGGAATCACGATCTTCATCCGGCTCGCCCCCTCTGTTCTCGGAGCGAGCATACGCCGGTGTTGAACGTGTTCAAAACGGCGGGGTGGCGCCTCCTGGGGTTGGTCAGTGCCGGGGCTGGTACGCCTTGGGCAGGCGTAGGCCGCGGTCGGCCATGATCTGGCGGACGCGGTCGGGGTAGTCCGTGATGATGCCGTCGATGCCCATGTCCATGAGCGCCTCGATGGTGGCCGGATCGTCACAGGTCCACGGGATGACCTTGAGGCCCCGGGCGTGGGCCTCGGAGATCATCTTGGGGTCGGGGTAGAAGCGGAAGTCCGGGTCGCCGATCTTGCCGCTCTGCGGGAAGCCGTAGTTCGGGGAGAGCGCCTTGACACCGGGAATGGTGGCCGCCGCCTTGACGAAGTCGCCGTCGTAGTCGTCGGCGTCGATGCCGCCCAGCCAGGGGGAGGCGCCGGGCTGGCCGACCTGGAGGAAGTCGTAGTTGGTGAGCGCGACCAGCGGCCACCTCGGCGCCAGCTTGTGCATCGCCTTCAGCGCACCCCAGTCGAAGGACTGGATCGTGACCTGGTCCTCGATGCCGGAGCGGTGGATCTCCTCGTAGACGCGGCGCACGAACAGCTCACGCGGGGCGGTCTGTTCGGGCGCGCCCGCCTCGACCTTCGTCTCGATGTTCAGCTTGACCTGCTTGGCGCGGTAGCTCTTGACCAGGTTCAGGACGTCCTTGAGCTCGACCATCCGGAAACCCTTGACCACCTCCTGCTGCGGGAACCCGGGCAGTTGCTGGTAGCCGCAGTCCAGAGTCTTGATCTGAGCCAGCGTCAAGTCCTTGATGTACTTGCCGACATACGGGTACATCGGGTCGCCGGGCGTGACCGGCGCCGTGTCCCTGCACTTCACCCCGCTGATCTGCCGGTCGTGGTTGACGACGACCTTGCGGTCCTTGGTGATGTGGGTGTCCAGCTCCAGAGTGGACACCCCGAGCCGCAGGGCCTTGCCGAAGCCCTGCAGCGACTCCTCGGTCGTCAGGCCCAGACCGCCGCGATGGGCCTGCAGATCGAACAGGGCTCTGTGCGCGGGCGGTTGGGGCGTGTGCGCCGTCGTTGTCGCGTGGGCGGCCGTCGGGAGGGCGAGCACCGGCGCCAGCGCCAGGCCGGCGAGGGCATGTCGTGCGGACATCGAAACCTCACTCGTGTCGGTTCGGGCGAGCAGGAGACGCTAGTTGAGCCACGGGCGTACGCAACAGCGTGGACATGTTCCCGCCATGAACCCTCACCGAACGGCCGCCCGGCCTCACCCGCGCGGCCCCGCTTCACAGCCGTACTCCTCGTGCTCGTCAGCCGCGCAGATAAGCCCCGAGCCGGGCGATCGCCGACGGGTTGCGCGGGCTCTCCACCAGGTCGACGTAGTCGAGGACGAAGATCCGGCGGTGCTTGACGGCGGAGACATTGCGCAGCGGGGCGTACGACAGCAGGAACTTCCGCTTCTGCTCGGCGCTCACGTCCCCGTAGTCGCAGATCACGATGACGTCAGGGTCCCGCTCGACGACGCTCTCCCAGCCGACGGTGGTCCAGGAGTCGGCCAGGTCGTGCATGACGTTCGCGCCGCCGGCCGCGCTGATGATCTGGTCCGGGGCGGCGTAACGGCCGGACGTGAAGGGCTGATCCTGGCCGCTGTCGTAGAGGAAGACCTTGGGACGCTTCGCCGGCGCCTTCGCCTCGACGTCGGCGATCTGCTTCTTGAAGCCCGCGATGAGGGTGGCGGCCCGCTGCTGCACCCCGAACAGCTTCCCGAGGTTGGTGAGGTCCTCGTACAGCGCGTCCAGCGGCGGCATGATCCCGCGCGAGGTCTCCGTACGGCCGTTGTGGCACGACTCGGTGAGGGTGTACGTGGGGATGCCGAGCTTCTTCAGGCTGTCCGGGGTGAAGCCGTCGGCCTCGCTGAAACCGTAGTTCCAGCCCGCGAAGACGAGGTCGGCGCGGGCGTCGAGGACGTTCTCCTTGGTGAGTTGGTCCTTGGAGAGCCACTTGACCTTCTGGTAGCCGTCCTTCCACCGGACGTCGCTGAGGTCGCCCTTGTCGTCGGGCATCGCGAACCCGGCCATGCGGTCCTCCAGACCGAGCGCGAACATCAACTCGGTGATGCCGACGTCGTTGGTGACCACGCGGTCGGGGACCTTGTCGTAGGTCACCTTGCGGCCGCAGTTGGTGAGCGTGACGACGGTGGACTTCGCCTTCGCGTCGGCCTGCGGTTCGACGGTGGCGCCGCAGCCGGTGGCGGTCGCGGCGAGACAGAGGGCGGCGATGAGCAGCTTGCGCACAGGGATCCTTACGCGGGTGGGGGCAGGGTTCTTACGAGGGGTTGGGTGCAGGGTTCTTACGAGGTGGCGGGGAGCAGGTCGAACAGCAGCTGGACCGCGCCCGTCTCCGGGTGCCGCACGGGATGCGCGCGCACCCCGAACACCTCGGCGAGCAGGGCTGGTTGGAGAACCTCGTACGGCGGCCCCGAGGCGACGATCCGGCCGCCCGCGACGACGTACAGCCGATCGCAGTGCGCGGCGGCCAGGTTGAGGTCGTGCAGGGCGGCCAGGGCGGTCAGACCGCTGCGCCGGACCAGCGCGAGCACGTCCAACTGGTGGGCGATGTCGAGGTGGTTGGTGGGCTCGTCGAGGACCAGCACCCGGGGCTGCTGGGCCAGCGCGCGGGCGATGAGGACGCGCTGCCGCTCGCCGCCGGACAGCGCGAGGAAGCCGCGCTCGGCGAGATGATCGACGCCCGTGCGCTCCATGGCCTCGGCGCACACGGCACGGTCCCGCGCGGCCGTCCGGTCCAGGTGCGGCAGTCGCCCCATGGCGACCACTTCGGCGACCGTGAAGTCGAACTCCGCCGCCGACTCCTGGGGCAGCGCGGCCAACACCCGCGCGGCGGCCCGGGATTGCATGCCGTGCACGTCCTCGCCGTCGAGCCGTATCGCACCCTGGTCCGGCCGCAGCGCCCGGTACACACACCGCAGCAACGTCGACTTGCCGCTCCCGTTGGGCCCGACGAGACCCACGAACGCCCCGCTGTCCACGGCGAGTTCGATGTCCTCGACCAGCCGGGCACCGGCCACTTCGACGGTCACGTCGGTGATGTCGAGCCGCATGATCAGCGCCCTCCGAACGCATAGTGGTTGCGCCGCATGAGCAGCGGAGAGGCAGGCGCCCCGGCTGCAGGGATGATGTCTTCGGCGGGCAACTCGGTGCGTGAGAGCGGGAGTTGCGGCAGCGCGTCCGCCCGCTCGACCGGTATGCCGTCCAAGTGGAGCCGCATGGTCAGCGGCCTCTCCGCCCGATCGACCGTCACGCCGTCCGTGTCGATCCGCACGCTCACCGCCCCCCGAACGCATAGCCGCCCCGCCGCATCAGCAGCAGAAACGCGGGCACCCCGACCACGGCCGTGATCACGCCCACCGGCAACTCAGCCGGTGCCAGCAGGAGTCGGGACAGTACGTCCGCCCAGACCAGGAGCACGGCGCCGACCAGGGGGGCCACGGCCAGCACCCGGCGGTGGTCGGCGCCGACGAGCATCCGGACGACGTGCGGCACCATCAGGCCGACGAAGCCGATCGCCCCGCTGACCGCGACCACCGTCCCGGTCACGGCGGCGGTGACGAGGAACAGTTCCCGGCGCAGCCGGCCCGGCCGGACGCCGAGCGCGGCGGAGGTCTCGTCGCCCATGGCCAGCGCGTTGAGCGACTCGGCCCGCCATCGCAGCCACGCCCACCCTGCCGTCACGGTCACCGCGGCGAGCGGCACTTGGACCCAGGTCGCGCCGCCCAGGCTGCCCAGCAGCCACATCATCGCCGACCGGGCAGCCTCGCCCCGGGCCGCGCCGAACACCATCACGGTGGTCACGGCCTCGAAGCCGTACGCCAGTGCCGTCCCGGTCAGGACCAGGCGCAGCGGGGTGAGTCCGTGCGGGGAGCGGGCCACGGCGTAGACCAGGACCATCGCCGCGAGTGCCGAGGCGAACGCCGAAGCGGACAGTGCCCACACCCCGAGCCCCGCGAACGCCCCGAGCAGGATGACCGCGTTGGCGCCGACCGCCGCGCCCGAGGAGATGCCCAGCACGAAGGGATCGGCGAGCGCGTTGCGGACCATGGCCTGCACGGCCACGCCGACGGCCGCGAGCCCCGCCCCGACGACCGCGCCGAGCACGACCCGTGGCAGCCGGATCTCCCAGACGATGGTGTACGCGGCGGCGTCATCGGCATGCACGGTCCCACCGGTGAGCCCGGCCCACAGAAATCGGAACACCTGAGCCCAGCCGATCCCGGCCGCGCCGAGCCCGACCCCGCACACGAGCGAGACCAGGAGCAGCAGGACCAGGCCGATGAGCAGCGGCGGCACGGGTATGCGGGTGGGGGTGGCACTTCGGCGCACGGCGGGGGTGGTCCTTCACCTGGGGCCACCTGTGGGACCTCAAGCAGGAGACAGCCCGTACGACCGTGCCGGCCGCGCGGTCCCCTCTCGCAGTCCACGGCGAGCAGTCGACGGGTCGCGCCACCCACAGGCGATCGGGCTCACGCGGCAGGCCGTTCTCACAGTGCCGCGCACACCGTTGCGGGTCAGCGCCGGACTCTCACCGGACTTCCCCCGCGGGAGGCTCCGGGAGCGTAGCAAACGCACAAAAGGGGTCTGTCACCCAGGTCCTTGCTGCCGCACGCGCCGGGCGACCTCGCTGTCCTCGGTCTCCCACCAGGGACGGACCATGTCCGGCCCCGCCGACTGCGCGACCGGGACCAGGTCAGTGTCCAGGCGTCGGTCCAGTACGACGTTCCGGGCCCGCTCCGTGCGGGCCCACTGCACGAGGATCGCGAGCAAGAAGGGGAGGGCCACCAGTTCGGCGATGCTGATCATGGCGCCGCCACCGATCTGCTGGTCGTGGTGGACGTCCGGCGCCCAGGGCGGGGCGTGGTGCAGATACCAGGCGCCGGCGATCAGCGTGCCGTGGGTCATCACGACGACACCCGGCACGGCGTCCACGATCCCGTCGAGGAACACCAGCGCGGCCCGGACCGGGTGGGTGCACCAGCCGGGCAGCGCCTCCTCGCCGGTCAGCACCGGCACCACGAACAGACAGCCGGCGAGCAGCAGATGCAGATACATGAGGTCGTGCAGCGGACCGTACCGCAGCGCGGTCGCGAAGTACGGCGTGAAGTACACCGTCAGCTCGGTCGCCAGCACCAGCGCCGTACTGACCAGCGGGAAGGTGAGCAGTCGTACGACCCGTCCGGTCATCGCCCGCCGCAGCCGGCCGGCCGGGCCCTCCGGCAGCGCCCGCAGCGCGAGGCCCAGGGGGTCGCCCAGGGCGAGGCCGAGGGGCGCGACCAGGTCGAGGAGGACGTTCTGGACGGCGGCCGGCCAGAACAGCACCCGGTCGTAGACCGCGAGACCGGACATCGTGGCCGCCGTGAGTGTGCCGAGGCCCAGCAGGGCGAAGGCCGCGGTCCGGGCGACGGGCCAGCGCTCGCCCCGGCGTGTGAGCCGCAGTACAGCCGCTGCGTACAGGCCGCCCAGCAGGACGACGAGGAGCAGCGCGGGCACGTCCAGTCGCCAGGAGGAGAGCAGCCGTCCCGCGGTGAGCTCCGGCAGACTCCCCATCACCAGGTCTCTCCTCGCTCCGTGTCGCGTCCGATGCGCGAGGGACGTTACGCCGCGTGGAATACCGACACCGGCCATACATGGGGCGAAACAGGCGACTTCGTACCAGTCTCATACCAACTTCCTACGAACAGCGCCGACTTCCTGTGAAAATCGTCGGCCCGTGGAATTGATCGTGTCGACCCACTCGCAGTCGTCCGCCGCGAGAGGCACTCTTGACGACGTGCGTACTGTTTCGCGACGTTTGAGAACTGCGGGAATCCGTGTCCCGGGGGTGGATCGGGGGCGGAGGCGGGTACACGTCGTGGATCGGCGGGTAATCAAACAGTGGCGCGTCGCGCACAGCGCGTCACGGGGGGAGCAGATCAGACGTGGAAGTGACGATCCACAGACTTGAAGACTTGACCGCCTCGCTCCGAGCGGCTTGGCACGGGGCGATGGACGAGTCGCCCGAGTACTCGAATCCCTTTCTCGCACCGGAGTTCGCGCTCGGGGTGGCCAGACAGCGGGACGCGGTGCGGTTGGCCGTCCTGCGGCAGGAGGGGAAGCCGGTCGGCTTCTTCCCGTACGAACGAGACGCTCTGGGTGTGGGCCGGGCCATTGGTCTCGGCCTTTCGGACTGTCAGGCCCTCGTGCACCGGCCCGGAGTGACCTGGGACGCCCAGGAGTTGCTGCGGGCCTGCGGGCTGTCGATCTTCGAGTTCGACCATCTGGTCGAGGAGCAGAAGCCGTTCGGCGCCTATGTGACGGGCCGGTTCGCCTCGCCGGTGGTGGATCTGAAGCCCGACGAGAGCGGCTACGCGCAGTGGCTGCGCGGCGCGTACCCGGGACTGGCCAAGACGACGCTCAAGAAGGAACGTCGCCTCGGGCGTGACGTGGGCGAGGTGCGGTTCGTCTTCGACGAACGGGACCCGGCCATGCTGCGCACGCTCATGCGCTGGAAATCTGCCCAGTACCGCAGGACCGGCAGGATGGATCGTTTCGCCCGGCAGTGGATCGTCGACCTGGTGGACGACCTCTTCCAGGTCCGTGAGGAACACTTCACCGGCGTGCTGTCCGTGCTGTACGCGGGCGACCGGCCGGTGGCCGCGCACTTCGGACCCAGATCGCGCACGGTGCTCGCGGCCTGGTTCACCGCCTACGACCCCGACCTGCACTACTACTCGCCGGGACTGATGATGCACCTGCGCACGGCCGAGGCCGCGGCCCGGGCCGGGGTGACGATGATGGACCTGGGGCGCGGCGACAAGGAGTACAAGGACTGGCTCAAGACCCGCGAACTGCGCGTCGGCGAGGGCTTCGCCAGCCGCCCGCACCCGGTGGCGACGGCCTACCGCGTCTGGCGCAGACCGGTGCGCGGCCTGCGCAACACGGTCAACGCCCACCCCCGTCTCCGCGAACCCGCCGACCGCCTCCTGAAGACGGTCGGCGGCCTGCGTACCTCACGCCGGTCGCCGTCCGGTGGGGGAGCGGGCAGCGCTTCCTGACGTCGGTCGGTACGGGCGGGGCCTTCGCGGGCCCGCCCGGCGGTTGGGTCGGCGCGGCTCGACGCGTGTCTTCGGGGCCGGACCCGAGTTTGCCGAATCGGCAACAGGCTTCGCCTGGGCCGAGTCGGTCGCCGCATGATCGGTCTCGTAGCCGCAGACCGCAGGGCCGCCCGGTCAGCCGACCCGACGGTCCCCGCGCTCACCCGGGAGGACCCATGCCGCAGCCGACCCCCGCCGACCGCACGCACCGCCTGGTGCCCTCGCCCGCCGGCCGTACCCACCTCGTGGAGCAGGGCGAGGGCCCCCTGGTCCTGCTCGTCCACGGGTTCCCCGAGTCCTGGTACTCCTGGCGCCGGCAACTGCCCGCACTGGCCGCGGCCGGCTACCGCGCCGTGGCCCTCGACGTGCGCGGCTACGGCCGCTCCTCCAAGCCCGCCGCCGAGTCCGCGTACCGGATGCTCGACCTCGTCGAGGACAACGTCGCGGTCGTGGAGGCCCTCGGGGAGACCTCCGCCGTGATCGTCGGGCACGACTGGGGCGCGAACATCGCCGCCACCTCCGCGCTCGTACGCCCCGATGTCTTCCGTGCGGTCGGCCTGCTGAGCGTCCCGTACACCCCGCCCGGCGGTCCCAAGCCCAGTGAGGTCTTCGCGGGGATGGGCGGCGAAGAGGAGTTCTACGTCTCCTACTTCCAGGAGCCCGGCCGCGCCGAGGCGGAGATCGAGCCCGACGTACGCGGCTGGCTCGCCGGTTTCTACGCCGCTCTGTCGGCCGACACCATGCCCGAACCCGGCGCCCCCGACCCGCACTTCGTCACCCGCGGCGGCACGCTCCGCGACCGCTTCCCGCAGGGGCGCCGTCCCGCCTGGCTCGGTGAGGACGAACTCGACGTCTACGCGGGGGAGTTCGAGCGCAGCGGTCTCACCGGCGCGTTGAACCGCTACCGCAACATGGACCGCGACTGGGCGGACCTGGCCGGTCACCAGGGCGCCCCGATCCGCCAACCCTCCCTCTTCCTGGGCGGTTTGCTCGACGCGTCCACCACCTGGCTGGCCGACGCGATCGAGGCGTACCCCACCACGCTCCCCGGCCTGACCGCCTCCCACCTCCTCGAAGGATGCGGCCACTGGATCCAGCAGGAGCGGCCCGAGGAGACCAACCGGATCCTGGTGGAGTGGTTGGACGGGCTCGCTGCATGACGTGAACGGGTGGGCGTAGGGGCCGAGTTACCAGGTCGGGATGAGGCCGCCGTCGATCCTGATGTCCGCGCCGAGGACGTTCCCGGACCGGGGACCCGCCAGGTACAGCACCGCTTCAGCGACCTCGGCGGGCTGGGTGAACCGGCCGCTCACCATGGACCGCGCGGCCCCCTCCGCGACCGAGGCCCGGTCGGCGCCGGTCGCCCGGCCGACCGTGGCGGCCACCCCGCTGTCCGACAGCCACAGATCGGTGGCGACCGGTCCGGGACTCACCGTGTTGACCCGGATGCCCTGCCCGCCGACCTCCTTCGACAGCCCCTTGGAGAAGGCGGCGACGGCGGCCTTCGAGACGCTGTAGTCGAGGACCAGGGGATCGGGCAGGGAGGAGTTGACCGAGGCGATGGTCACGATGCTGCCCTCGCCCCGCGCGAGCATCACCGGAAGCACGGCTCGGGTGGCCCGCACGGTCGTCAGCAGGTTGACCGAGAGCGTGGACAGCCAGTCCTCGTCGGTGATGGACAGGAACCCGTCCGGGCGGACCGGAGCGGCGCCGACGTTGTTGACCAGGATGTCGATACGGTCGCCCGCCCGCTCCACCAGCAGGGCGGGACCATCCTGCGTGGCGAGGTCGACCTCGACCACCTCGACCGCTCCGGACTTGGCCAGCTCCGCCAGTTCGTCGGAGGTGTGCCGGGCACCCGCGACCACCCGCGCGCCCTCGGCGGCCAGCGCCCGGACGACGGCGAGGCCGATGCCCCGGCTGGCTCCGGTGACGACCGCGGTGCGACCGTCCAGTTCGTGGACCATGAGGTGCTCCTAGGTGTCGGGGACGAACCTCTCCCAGCAGCCAGAGTGACTCAGGAACCACCCTGGCGCAGGGCGAACGCCATGGGCGGGAGAAGAACGACAGACATCAGGGTCGCCCTCAAGATCCACAGGCCCGAGGGCCGCCCTCAGATCCGTCCTGCCCCCTGATACGCCCCAGCCCCAGCCTCAGATCCGACCCGCCCGCCGCTGTCGCCGCAGCAGCAGCCCCAGGTACAGCCCGCCGACCACCGCGGTCACCACGCCGACCGGCAACTGGGCCGTCTCATGGATGCGTTGGGAGGCGAAGTCGGCGGTGACGACCAGGAAGGCGCCGGTGCAGGTGGCGCCCAGGAGGTTGGGGCCGGGCGCGTGGGTGAGGCGGCGGGCCAGCTGCGGTGCGATGAGCGCGACGAACGGGACCGGTCCCGCGGCGGCTGTCGCCACCGCGCAGGCGGCCGTGGCCAGGACCAGGATCACCAGGCGGGTGCGCTGGACGGGCACGCCGAGACCGCCCGCCACGTCGTCGCCCATCTCCAGGATCCGCAGCCTGCTCGCCGTGAGGGCGACCAGCGGCAGCAGCACGACCAGGCCGATGGCGGCCGGGCGTACGTCCTGCCAACCCCGGCCGTTCAGGCTGCCGTTGAGCCACACCATCGCCTGCGCGGCCTGCGTGAAGCGGGCCTTGGCGAGCAGATAGGCGTTGACGCCCTGGAGCAGCGCGCTGATCCCGATGCCGACCAGCACAAGCCGGTAGCCGTGGATGCCGTGCCGCCAGGCGAGCAGGTACACCAGCAGCGCGGTCGCCAGGCCGCCGCCCACCGCCCCGAGCGCGATCTGCCCGCCGGTGCCGCCGATGACCAGCACGACCAGCAGGCCCCCGGTGGCGGAACCGTAGGTGAAGCCGACGATGTCGGGGCTGCCCAGCGGATTGCGGGTCAGGCTCTGGAACAGCGCCCCGCTCAGCCCGAGCGCCGCACCGACCAGAACGCCGGTCAGCAGGCGGGGCAGTCGGAGTTCGTTGACGACGAAGTTGGTCTGCCGGCTGCCGTTGCCGAGCAGCGTGCGGATCACGTCGGCCGGGGAGATGGCGAACTCCCCGGTCCCCAGGGCGAGTACACCCACCGCGAAGGTGGCGGCCAGCACCAGCACGCACACCGTGACCGTACGGACGTCCACGCGCAGCGACAGCCCGCGTGAGCGGCTGCGGACGACGTGCGTACGGCGGGGGAGGGTGGAAGTCGTCCCGGGCGGAGCTGTCGTCACGACGACACCGCCTTGCCGGGGGAGAGGACCGTGATCACGACGACACCGCCCTGCCGAGAGGGAAAGCCCAGGTCACGACGACACCACCCGGCGATGCCGGACCAGCGCGATGAACACCGGCGCCCCGATCACCGCGGTCACCACACCCGCGTCCAGTTCGTCGGGCCGTACGACGACCCGCCCCAGGACGTCCGCGTACAGCAGGAGCGCCGGTGCGAGGAGCATGGACAGCGGCAGCGTCCAGCGCTGGTCGGTGCCGGCGATCATGCGGGCCATGTGCGGGACGGCGAGGCCGACGAAGACCAGGGGGCCGACGGCGGAGGTGGCCGCGCCGCACAGCAGGGTGACCGCCAACAGGCCCAGAAACCGGGTCCGGTTGAGGTGGGCGCCGAGCGCGCGGGCCGCGTCGTCGCCGAGGGCGAGCGCGTTGAGCGGGCGGACCAGGGAGAGAGCGAGGATCAGGCCGACGCCGACGAACGGCGTGATGGTCGTCAGCGTCTGGTTGTCGGCGCGGGCGAGCGAACCCACGCTCCAGAACCGGAGTTGGTCCAGGGCCTGGGCGTCGAGCAGCATCACGGTCTGGCTCAGGCCGGTGAACACCGCGGCGATCACCGCACCGCCCAGCGCGAGCCGTTCCGGTGTGGCTCCGCCGCGTCCGCCGGAGGCCAGCGAGTACGCCAGCAGACCGGCGATCACCGCCCCCGCCATGCCGAACCACACCCCGGCCCACAGGCTGGTCAGCCCCAACACCGTGATGGAGAAGACCACTCCGGTGGCCGCGCCCGCGTTGATGCCGAGCAGTCCGGGGTCGGCCAGCGGGTTGCGGGTCAGCGCCTGGATGAGCGCGCCCGCGACACCCAGCGCGGCTCCGGCGGCGATCCCGGCGAGGGTGCGGGGCACTCGTACGTCCCAGATGACGGAACTCGCGATCGACCCGTCGTCGTGCAGGAGGGCGTGGAAGACGGTGGCCGGTGCGAGTGAGCGCGAGCCGATCGCCAGGCTGAGCACGATCGCCACGAACAGCAGCACCAACGCGCCGACGACAGCGAGCAGTCGGGTCCGGGCGCGCCGCCGAGGGGGCGGGTCCGTCTGCTCAAGTGCGGGCGTGGCGACCTTAGTTGACACCGCCACCCTCCGCACTCAGCCGTTCGGCGATCCGGCGACCGAGCGCCTTTTTGTCGATCTTACCGACCGAGGTACGGGGGAAGATGTCGACCACCTCCACCCGGTCGGGCAGCTTGTACGCGGCCACCCCGCGGTCGGCGAGGAAGGCGGCGAGTTCGCGCTGGGTCGGGGTGGTGGCCCCGCCGCGCGGGACCAGGTAGGCGCAGGTGCGTTCGCCCATGGTGGCGTCGGGCATGCCGACCACGGCCGCGTCGTGCACCGCGGGGTGGGCCAGGATGTGGTTCTCCAGCTCTTCGGCGGAGATCTTGTCGCCGCCCCGGTTGATCTGGTCCTTGGCCCGGCCCTCGACGACCAGGTGTCCGCTGGGCAGTACTCGGACCAGGTCGCCGGTGCGGTAGTAGCCGTCGTCGGTGAAGGTGCGGGCGTTGTGCTCGGGCGCCCGGTAGTAGCCGCGCAGGGTGTAGGGGCCGCGGGTGAGCAACTCGCCGGTCTCGCCGGGGAGTACGTCGTGTCCGTCCTCGTCGACGACCCTGATCTCGTCGTCGGGGGACAGGGGCCGGCCCTGGGTGCCGATGACGAGGTCCGAAGGGTCGTCCAGGCGCGTGTAGTTGAGGAGTCCCTCGGCCATGCCGAAGACCTGCTGGAGGGTGCAGCCGAGGGTCGGCTCGACGCGGGCGGCGGGCTCGGCGCCCAGCTTGGAGCCGCCGACCTGGAGCAGGCTCAGCGAGGACAGGTCGGCCTCCTCCCACTCCACCGCGTCCAGCCACAGCAGGGCGATCGGCGGCACCACGGCGGTCGCGGTGACCCTCTCGCGCTCGATCAGCGCGAACGCGTCGTCCGGGCTGGGCGTGGGGGAGAGGACCACCGTGCCGCCGACCAGCAGGGTGCCGAGGATGCCCGGACAGGCCAGCGCGAAGTTGTGCGCGGTCGGCAACACCACCAGGTAGACGGTCGACTCGTCGAAGCCGCAGACCTCCGCACTCGCCCGGACGTTGTACGTGTAGTCGTCGTGGGTGCGCGGGATGAGCTTCGGCTTGCCGGTGGTGCCGCCGGACAGCAGCAGCACGGCCACGTCACCGGGGTCGGGCACGGGCAGCGGCACGGGCTCGGCGTCCAGGTCGTCGAACGCGGTGAACTCCGCTGGATCGCCTGCCACTATGACGTGCTCGAGCGAGGGCACCGCCTTGCGCACGGCACGGGCCAGCACGCGGTGGTCGAAGCCGTCGAGTACGTCGGGGATCGCGTACGCCGTGGCGCCGGCCGTCTCGGCGACATGCACGATCTCGCTCTCCCGGTGCGCGGGCAGTGTCAGCACCGGCACCGCGCCGGCCCGCAGCAGCGCGAAGAACAGCACCACGAAGGCGTCCGTATTGGGGAGTTGGACGACCACCCGGTCGCCGGGGCCGATGCCGAGCCGCCGCAGCCCCGCGGCCGTACGGTCGGCGCGTCGGTCGAGGTCGGCGTACGACCACCTCTGACCGTCGGCGTCGACGAGCGCGATCCGCCCGGGGGCGCGCTCGGCCCGGTCCCGCAGGAGCCGGTCCAGCGGCCGCCCCTGCCAGTGACCGGCGTCCCGGTACCTCCGCGCGAACGGTTTCGGCCAGGTCACCCACCCGTCGAGCATGCTCAACTCCCGCCGCTGTCCACTTCCTTCGATTTAGGAAAGGCTTGCCTAATAAGCGATCTCGGTCAAGCCTGAGGAGGGTCTGGACGGGCGATCGATCCGGAGGCTAGGGTCGGGTTGTAATTAGGTTAGGTTAACCTAAGTTCAGGGAGGTAGCTCGTTGCTGCGTTATCGGAGCGCGGAGACGGATCTGCCGGGTGACCCCCTCCTGTTGACCGCGGCACTGGCGGAGTCGGGATTGTTCGACCAGTACGTGGTCTACGAACGGGAGGGTGACTTCTGCTTCGCGGGCGGTGTGCTCGGCGAGGTCGTGGTCGCTCGCTCCGGGATCCGCCGCAGATGGCTCGCCGATGAGACCAGGACCCCGATCGGACCGCACCCTCTCCGCCAGGTCCAGGAAAAACTCGCGGACATGGACATCCAGGACTGGAACGCCTACGGCTGGATGGCCTTCGAGTTCTCCCACCTGCACACCGACCGACCCGAGCGGGCCGGTGACGCCGACCTCCTCCAACTGGTCGTCCCGCACAGCGAAGTGAGGTTCCGTCAGGGAAGCGTCCTGGTGCGCAGCGCGGACCAGGAGACCCTCGAAGCGCTGTTGACCCTGCTCGCCGAACCCGTCGACCGCCCGGTCGTCGAGGCCCAGCCGATCGATGTCGCGGACCATGCGGGCGGCTACCCGGGGATCGTGGCCCGGGCCATCGAGGAGATCCGGACGTCGACCGACCTCCAGAAAGTCATCCTCTCCCGCTCGGTCCCCGTGCCCTTCCCGGTCGACTTCGTCGCCACCTACGTACACGGCAGGTCGCACAACACCCCGGCCCGCTCCTTCCTGGTGAACCTGGGCGGCCGACGCGTGGCCGGCTTCAGCCCCGAGACCGTCGCCGAGGTGAGCGCGGACGGCGAGGTCGTCACCCAGCCGCTCGCGGGAACCCGGGCCCGTGGCCTGGGCGGCGCCGAGGACGAGCGGCTGCGCGCCGAACTCCTCGCCGACCCCAAGGAGATCTCGGAGCACGTCCTGTCCGTGAAACTCGCGGAGGAGGAGATGGCCACCGTCTGCCGTCCGGGCACCGTCTCGGTGCGCGACCTGCTCAGCGTGCGCCAGCGCGGCAGCGTCCAGCACCTGGGTTCCAGCGTGCACGGACTGCTCGCCGACGACGCCACCGCCTGGGACGTCCTGCGCGCCGTCTTCCCGGCCGTCACCGCCTCGGGCATCCCCAAGCTCCCGGCCTACGACTGCATCAGCCGACTGGAGAGCGGCCCCCGCGGCATCTACAGCGGCGCGATCCTCGCGGCGAGCAGCGACGGGGCTCTGGACGCGGCTCTGGTGCTGCGCAGCCTCTTCGAGGAGGACGGCCGCACCTGGCTGCGGGCCGGCGCCGGCATCCTCTCCGGATCCACGCCGGAACGGGAGTTGGAGGAGACCTGCGAGAAACTGCGCAGCGTCGCCCCGTACGTCGTCCCCGCCCAGCCGGCGCCGCTGGCCGTACCGTCGCTCCAGGGCTAGGGGCTCGCGTGCGTCTCGGAGAAATGGTCGTCGACGTCGCCCCGCTGCGGTCGAGCAGAGACTTCCGGCTGGTGTTCGCCACCCAGGCGATCTCCATGGTGGGCACCCAGCTCACCTCGGTGGCGGCGAGCCTCCAGATCTACGAGCTGACCGGATCCACCGTCCAGGTCGGTCTGATGAGTCTGGTACTGGGCATGGCTCTGCTGGTCGGTCTGCTCGCGGGCGGTCTGCTCGCCGACCGGGCCGACCGGCGCCGGGTCGTGCTCGTCACCCGGTCGGTGACCGCGGTCGTGGTCACCGGACTCGCGGTGAACGCGGCCCTGCCCGATCCGCATGTGTGGTTCGTCTTCGTGGCGGCCGTCCTGGCCGGCGGCAGCGCCGGTCTCGGCGGCCCCGCGATGATGGCCGCCACCCCGAACATCGTCCCCAAGAGCCAGCTCGCCGCGGCGGGCGCGCTCACCACCCTGACCGCCCAACTGGGCGGCATGGCGGGCCCGTCGCTCGCCGGGGTGATCGCGGCGGGACCGGGCCTGGCCTGGTGCTTCGGGATCGACGCGGCCGTCTACGTCGTAGGACTCGCGCTGCTCGCACCGCTCCCGGCGATGCCGCCCGAGGGCTCGGGCGAGGCCCAACACCCGCTGAAGGCAATGGCGGAGGGCCTGCACTTCCTGCGCGGCAACCAGGTCGTCGCCGGGCTGCTGCTCATCGACGTCTGCGCCATGGTCTTCGCGATGCCGTACGCGCTCTTCCCCGAACTCGGCACCGAGCACTTCGGCGGCGGCCCGTCCACCGTCGGGCTGCTCTACACCGCCCCCGCCGTCGGCTCGTTCTGCGGCGCGCTGGCCAGCGGCTGGACCGGCCGGATCCATCACACCGGGCGGGCACTGATCGGTGCGGTCGCGGTGTGGGGCGTGGCGATCGCCTGCTTCGGTCTCAGCGCCAACCTCTGGCTCGGGCTGACCTTCCTGGCGCTGGCGGGCCTGGGCGACACCGCCTCGGAGATCCTGCGCCGGGCCCTGCTCCAGCACTACACGCCGGACCGGCTCCAGGGTCGGGTCGGCAGTCTGTGGCTGGCCCAGGCCACCGCCGGGCCCTCCGTGGGCAACCTCGAAGCCGGCCTGGTCGCAAGGGCGTTGGGCTCGTCGGCCGGGGCCGCGGTGGTCGGGGGAGTGGTCTGTCTGGCCGGGGTGGCGACGGTCGCGCTGGCCGTGCCGGGCCTGCGCAAGGCCACCCTGCACGGACCCGCCGCCACCGAACCCGCGCCGTCCCCCGAGGTCTCCCCGGCGGCCGACTGACACAGGAGGGACCCGTGCCGAGCGCGCAGGTCAACGGAATCCGACTCCACTACGACGATGAGGGCCACGGCGAGCCCGTGGTGCTGGTGATGGGCCAGGGCGCCCGCGGCCGGTCCTGGCATCTGCACCAGGTGCCCGACCTGGTGGCGGCCGGACACCGGGTCGTCACCTTCGACAACCGGGGCGTCCCGCCGACCGACGAGTGCCCCGAGGGCTTCACGATCGACGACCTGGTGGCCGACACCGCCGGACTCGTCGACCACCTCGGCCTCGGCCCCTGCCGCTTCGTCGGCGTCTCCATGGGGGCCTACGTCGTCCAGGAGTTGCTCCTCGCCCGGCCCGAACTGGCTGTCCAGGGCGTCCTGATGGCCACCCGCGGCCGCACGGACGGCCTGCGTGCCGCCATGCGTGCGGCCGAACGCGCCCTGTACGACAGCGAGTCGGAGCTGCCGCCCGTCTACTCGGCCTGGGTACGCGCCCTGCAGAACCTGTCCCCGGCCACCCTCGACGACGAACAGCGGATCCAGGACTGGCTGGAGCTTTTCGAGTTCTCGCCGCCCGCCTCGGGCCCCGGCGCCCGGGCTCAGCTCGACCTGACCGTCCCGCCCGGACGCCTCGACGCCTACCGCGCGATCTCCGTGCCCTGCCTGGTCATCGGCTTCGCCGACGACCTCGTCCTGCCCCCGCACCTCGCCCGCGAAGTGGCCGACGCCATCCCGTCCGCCGGCTACCGGGAGATCAAGGATTGCGGCCACTACGGGTATTTGGAGCGCCCGGACGAAGTGAACCGGGTGCTTCTCGACTTCTTCCGCAGTCGTCCTTCCCCGTCCGGCGATCTTAAATTAGGTTAGCCTCACCTAAGTATCTACTCCAAGGGGTAACCGGTGCAGCGCACCCTTCTCAATGGAAAGATCCACCGAGCCACCGTGACGCAGGCCGATCTCCACTACGTGGGATCCCTGACGATCGATCAGGACCTCATGGAAGCCGCCGACATCGTCGAGGGCGAAGTGGTCCAGGTGGTCGACATCGACAACGGCGCACGGCTCACCACCTACGCCATCACCGGGGAGCGCGGCAGCGGCGTCATCGGCATCAACGGGGCCGCCGCCCATCTCGTCCACCCCGGTCACCTCGTGATCATCATGACCTTCGCCGTGCTCGACGAACTCGAACGGGCCACCCATGAACCGCGGGTCGTCCACGTGGACAAGGCCAACCGCATCGTCAAGCTCGGCGCCGACCCGGCCGAGCCGGTGCCCGGCGCGCCGGACCAGTTCTCCGGCGCCTTCCCCGCCGCCGCCCCTGCCCCCGCCCCGCACCAGGAGAGGAACTGAGCCATGGCCAACCCGTTCGACGACGAGAACGGCGTCTTCCACGTGCTGGTCAACGACGAGGGCCAGTACTCCCTCTGGCCGGATTTCGTGCCCGTCCCGGCCGGCTGGACCGGCGTCCACGGCCCCGACACCAGGGCCGCCTGCCTGGACCACATCGAACAGCACTGGACGGACATGCGCCCGCGCAGCCTGGCCGAGGCCATGAGCCGGACCGAGGCCTGATGGCGGCCCGCCCGGGCGTGGAGGACGTACTCCCCCTGTCGCCGATGCAGGAGGGGATGGTCTTCCACGCGCTCTACGACGATCACGCCCAGGACGTCTACACCGGGCAGCTCACCATCCGCCTCGAAGGACCGCTGGACCCCGACCGGATGCGCGCCGCCGCCGAGGCGCTGGTCGCCCGGCACGCCAACCTGCGCGCCGCGTTCCGCACCCAGCGCTCCGGCCGCCCGGTCCAGGTGATCCGCAGCGAGGTCCGCGTCCCCTGGGTCGTGACCGACTTCTCCGCCCTGCCGGAACCGGAGCGCGACACGGCCTTCGACCGGCTCCTGGCGGCGGACCTCGACGAACGCTTCGACCTGGCCCGCCCGCCCCTGCTGCGGTTCCGGCTCGTCGTGTTCGGCGAGCGGGACCACCGACTGGTCGTCTCCTCGCACCACTTGCTCTGGGACGGCTGGTCGGCACCCGTCCTGGTACGGGAGTTGTTCCAGCTGTACACATCGGCCGGGGACCCTGCGGTGCTGCCCCGCGCTCGGCCCTACCGCGACTACCTCGCCTGGCTCGCCCGCCAGGACCACGAGGCCGCCCGCACGGCATGGACCGCCTCACTGACGGGACTTGACGAACCGTCACTCATCGCGCCCGAGGCCCAGGGCAAACCCGCCGGACAGCCCGACCGGTACGTCCTGGACCTCCCCGAGCGGGACACCACGGCACTGAACACCGCCGCCCGTGCCCACGGGCTCACCGTCAGCAGCGTGCTGCAAGGACTGTGGGCCGTCCTGCTCGCCCGGCTGACCGGCCGCACCGACGTGGTCCTGGGCGCCACCGTCTCCGGCCGCGACGCCGACGTGCCCGGCATCGAGTCGATGATCGGCCTCTTCATCAACACCCTGCCCGTACGCGTCCGGTTGCGCCCCGAGGAACCGCTCGCCGACCTGCTCCGCCGGGTCCAGACCGAGCAGTCCGCCCTGCTGGACCACCGGCACCTCGGCCTCGCCGACATCCAGCGCGCCGCCGGACACACCGTGCTCTTCGACACCCTGCTGGTCTTCGAGAGCTACCCGATCGACGACGACGGCATCGCCCGCGCCCTCGACGGCCTGCGCATGACGGACGTCTCTGTCCGCGACGCCACCCACTACCCGCTGGCCCTCACCGCGCTGCCGGGACCGGGCCTCACCCTCACGTTCAGCCACCAGCCGAGCGCCCTTGACCACACCGCGATCGTGCGCGTCGCCGAACAACTCCTCCAGCTGCTGGACGACTTCACCCACCACCCCGAGCGGCCCGTCGCCCAGCTCTCACTGCCGGACCAGGACGACCTGCCCGCCGCGAACCTCGCGCGCTCCCTGACGCAGCCCGCGGTCCGCGCCCTCTTCGAGGAACAGGCCACCCGCACCCCCGACGCACCTGCCGTACTGCACGGCGACACGACCCTCACCTACGCCGAACTCAACGCCCGCGCCGACCGGTTGGCGGCAGCCGTGACCGCCCGTGGCGCAGGGCCCGAGTCCGTGGTCGCCGTCGCGCTGCACCGCGGCCCCGACCTGGTCACCGCACTCCTGGCGGTCCTCAAGGCGGGCGCCGCGTGTATGCCGGTGGACCCGTCCTACCCGGCGGACCGCATCGCCTTGATGCTCGGTGACGCAGCCCCCAAGCTGGTCATCTGCGAGCCGGACATGGCTCAACAGCTCGGCATCGCCCCGGACTTGGTGTGCACCCCGGACGCGTCGACCGACCTACGGGGACCGCGCCGGCCGCTGTCGCCCGAGAACCCCGCGTACGTCATCTTCACCTCCGGCTCCACCGGCCGCCCCAAAGGCGTGCTCGGCACCCAGCGCGCGCTCGTCAACAGGCTCGCCTGGGGGCGGGAGTTGCAGGAGGGCGGAACCCCGGGGGTACGCCTCGCCAAGAGCCCGATCAGCTTCATCGACGGACTGACCGAGTTGTTGGGGGCGTTGGTCATCGGGGACGCGGTGGCGCTCGTCGACGACGACGCGACCGGCGACCCGGCCGCCCTCGCGACGGTCACGGACCGGAGCGGGGTCACGGTGTTCACCGCCGTACCCAGCCTCTACTCCACCCTGGTCGAATCCGCCCCGCCGGACAGCTTCGCGTCCGTCCGCACCTGGATCGCCAGCGGCGAACCGCTCCCCGCCGAACTCGCGGAGTCCATCACGCGACGGTGGCCGGCGGCACGGCTCGTCAATCTGTACGGCTGCTCCGAGGCGGCCGGGGACAGCCTGATGCACGCGTACGAGGGCGGCGACGGGCCGGTCCCGCTGGGGCAACCCATCGCCAACACCCGCGCCCATGTCCTGGATCCGTTCCTGCGACCGGTCCCGATCGGTGGCACCGGCGAGCTGTACCTGGCCGGGGACGGCCTGGCCCGCGGCTATCTGAACCAACCCGGCCGCACGGCCGAGCGCTTCGTCGCCGACCCCTTCGGCCCGCCCGGCAGCCGCCTCTACCGCACCGGCGACCTGGCCCGCCAACGCGCCGACGGAACAGTCGAGTTCCTCGGCCGCGCCGACGATCAGGTCAAGATCAGGGGCTTCCGAGTAGAGCCGGGTGAGATCGAGGCGGCGGCTCGTGCGCTGCCGGGTGTGGGCCGGGCGGCGGTTGTGGCGCGGGAGGACGGGCCGGGGGCGCGGCGGTTGGTGGCGTATGTCGTGCCGGCGGTGCGTGATGGGGCTTCCGTTCTTGGTGCCGGTGCCGGTGCCGGTGCCGGTGCCGGTGCCGATGCGGATGCCGGTGTCGGTGCTGTTCCCGACCTCGACGCCCTTGCCCTGCGCCGGGCGTTGGCCGAGCGACTGCCCGCCCATCTCGTACCGTCCGCTGTCGTCGTCCTCGACGCCCTGCCCCTCACCCCCAGCGGCAAGGTGGACCGCCGCGCCCTGCCCGCCCCCGACTTCACCGAGGCGAGCACCTTCGAACCGCCGCGCACCGAACCGGAGAAGGTCCTGTGCGGACTCTTCGCCGAGGTGCTCGGGCTCGAACGCGTCGGTATCCACGACGACTTCTTCGAACTCGGCGGAGACAGCATCGTCTCGGTCCGGCTCGCCGACCGAGCGCGCCGGGCGGGACTCGGACTCTCGCCCCGTGACGTGTTCACCCGGCGCACCCCGGCCGGTCTCGCCGAGGCCGTGGGAGACGAATCCGGGCCCCCGCAGGAGGAGTTCACCGCGACCGCCGCACCGCTCGTATCGCTCAGCGCGACCCAGCTCGACAACGTCAAGGCCAGGTGGAGGAGTCGATGAGCAAGGAGCCCGGGGACGACGGTTCCCTGGTCGAGGACGTCCTGCCGCTGTCCCCGCTCCAGCAGGGACTGCTGTTCCACGCCCTGTTCGACGAGGGCGCCCAGGACGTCTACACCATGCAGACCCTGGTGGAGATCGAGGGCCCCCTCCGCCCCGAACTGCTGCGCACCGCCGCCGAGGAGCTCTACGCCCGGCACGCCAACCTGCGCAGCGCCTTCCTCCACGAGGATCTCGACGAACCGGTGCAGGTCGTCCTCAAGCAGGTCGCCGTCGACTGGAAGGAGGCGACCACTAGCGGGGAGGCGGCGGGATCAAGCGGGGAGGAGGCGGGTGCGAGCGCGGAGGAGGCCGAGCTGGCCGCCCTGGCCACCGCCGACGCCACCACCCGCTTCGACCTCACCGACCCGCCCCTCCTGCGACTCACCCTGGTCGACCGCGGCGCCGACCGCTGGCTGCTGATCCTCACCAACCACCACCTCCTCCTCGACGGTTGGTCGATCCCGCTGCTGGTCCGCGAGCTCCTCCAGCTCTACGCCGCGCAGCTTGCCCCCGGCCGGACGGCACCCCTGCCCGCCGTACGCCCGTACCGCGACTTCCTCGCTTGGCTGGCCTCGCGGGACCGGGACACGTCCACGCAAGCTTGGCGGGAGGCCCTCGCCGGGGCCGCACCGACGCTGCTCTCACCTGTCACCGCAGGCCTGGTACCGGTCGCCCCCGAGCTGCACACCCTGCGGCTGACCGAGGAACTCACCGGCCAGGTCGAGGAGTTGGCGCGGCGTCGAGGCGTCACCGTCAACACCGTCGTACAGGGACTGTGGGCACTTCTGCTAGCGCGCCTCACCGGCCGGGACGACGTGGTGTTCGGCGCGACCGTGGCGGGGCGGCCCGCCGAGCTGGCCGGTGCCGAGTCCATGATCGGTCTCTTCATCAACACCGTGCCCGTACGGGTCGCCGTGCCGCCGGGCGAGACGGCGGGCGCGTACCTGCGCCGACTCCAGGACGAGCAGGCCCGGTTGATGGACCATCAGCACCTGGGCCTCACCGAGATCCAGCGCCTGGCCGGCGCGGGCGATCTCTTCGACACGCTGCTCGTCTTCGAGAACTACCCCATCGACCAGGAGGCGGTCGCCGAGGCCGAGGCACAGTCAGGCCTGCGGATCGTCGACGTCAAGGGCGCGGGCGCCACGCACTACCCGCTGACCTTGGCCGTGCTCGCCGAGCAACAGCTCGGTGTCGTCTTCGAGTTCAGGCCCGACTGCTACGAACGCCCGGCGGTCGAGGAACTGGCCGCACGCTTCGAGCGACTCCTCCGTACGACCGTTTCCGCGCCCGACACCCCGTTGGCCGCGCTGGACGTCCTCGCGCCTGAGGAGCGGACCGGGTTGTTGGCGGCGGGCGTCGGAGAGCGGCTGCCCGTGCCGTACGCCACCATGCCGGAGGCGTTGGAGGCGCAGGCGGCCCGTACGCCCGACGCGGTCGCGGTGGTCGGGGCGGGGGAGCGGCTGACCTTCGCCGAGTTGAACTCCCGGGCCAATCAACTGGCCAGGCTGCTGGTCGAGTCGGGGGCGGGTCCCGAGCAATTCGTCGCGTTGGCGTTGCCGCCGACCCCCGACACCCTCACCGCGCTGCTGGCGGTGCAGAAGGCCGGTGCGGCCTATCTGCCGCTGGACCCGGCCTGGCCGGGCGAGCGGATCGCCGGGATGCTCGCGGACTCCCGCCCGGTCGCCCTGCTCGCCACCGAGGACACCGTGCCCGACCTGGACGCCCTCGTCGGTGTGCCGCTGCTCCTGCTCGACGACATCGGTGTCGGGCAGCGCCTCGACGCCACGGACGACACCGACCTCACCGACGTCGAGCGGCTGGCGCCGGTGCACCCGGAACACCCCGCCTACGTCATCTACACCTCCGGCTCCACCGGGCGCCCCAAGGCCGTCGTGATCCCGCAGCGGGCCATCGCCAACCTCTTCGCCGCCCACAACGCGGCCCTGCACACCCCGGCCCGCGCTGCGGTCGGTGGCCGTCCGCTCCGGATCGGGCACGCCTGGCCGACCGCGTTCGACGCGTCGTGGCAGCCCATGCTGTGGATGTTCGCCGGACACGAACTGCACCTCGTGCCCGAGGACGTCCGCCGCGACCCCGACGCGCTGCGCGCCTTCCTCGCCGAGTACGGCATCGAGTTCATCGAGCTGTCGCCGTCCCTGCTGGCCGAGGTGGTCGCCCAAGGCGGGGACTGGCAGGCCGAGTTGAAGGTGCTCGGCGTCGGCGGCGAGGCCGTACCGCCCGACCTGTGGCGCACTCTGCGGGCCACCGAGGGACTGGCCGCCCACAATCTCTACGGCCCCACCGAATGCACCGTCGACTCGGCCGACTGCGACCTCGCCCTCAGCGACCGGCCCGCGATCGGCCGGCCTGTGGCGGGCGGCACGCTGTACGTCCTCGACGGACACCTCAACCCCGTACCCACCGGAGTCGACGGCGAGCTGTACATAGCAGGTGCGGGCTTGGCTCGCGGCTACCTCGGCCGCCCCGGTGCCACCGCGAGCCGCTTCGTGGCCGACCCGTTCACCGACCGCCCCGGCGCCCGTATGTACCGCACTGGCGACATCGCCCGTTGGACCGAGGACGGCCTGGTGGAGTGTCTGGGCCGGGTCGACGACCAGGTGAAGATCAGGGGCTACCGGATCGAGCCCGGCGAGATCGAGGCGGTGCTGCTGGACCACGAGTCGGTGGAGCGGGCCGCGGTGATCGTGCGGGAGGACACGCCGGGGGTACGGCGGCTGGTCGCGTATGTCGTGCCGGCGGGGACGGGTACGGGTGCGGGTGCCGGCTCTGCGGCCGCGCCGGACGGCTCGGACATCGCCCTTGCTCCGGCTCCCGAGGACACGGCCGAGCAGCTGCGCCGGGACGTGGCCGCCGTACTCCCCGACTACATGGTCCCGTCCGCCTTCGTCACGGTCGACGGCTTCCCGCTCACCCTGAACGGCAAGCTGGACACCGCCGCGCTCCCCGCCCCGACCCGGTCCGCAGGACCCGCCGCGCAGCCCCCGCGCACCCCGGTCGAAGAACGGCTCGCCGCGCTCTTCGCCGACGTCCTCGGGCTGGACACGGTCGGCGTGCACGACAGCTTCTTCGTCCTCGGCGGCGACAGCATCGTGTCGATGCGGCTGGTCTCCCAGGCGCGCGCGGCCGGGCTGGGGATCTCGCCGAGGGACGTCTTCGAGCACCCCACGGTCGCGGGACTCGCCGAGCGCGCGGGCAGCAACGGCACCCGGCAGCGGACCGCCGACCCCGACGCGGGGACCGGCGAGATCCCGCTCACCCCGATGCTGACGTGGCTCGTCGAGCAGGGCGGCCCGTTCCGCGCGCTCAGCCAGGCCCGGTTCCTGCGGACGCCGGCCGGCATGGACCTCGACGGACTGCACCGCACCGTCCAGACCGTCCTGGACCGGCACGACCTCCTGCGCGCGTCCTTCAGCCAGGCGGACGACGGGACTTGGAGCTTCCGCGCCGCACCCGTCGGTACGGCCCGCGCCGCCGACTGTGTACGACGGATCGATGCCGAGCGGCTCGACCACACGGCCGTCGGGACGCTGGTCCCCGAGGCGTTCGACGAACTGGTCGCCGAACTCGACCCGGCGGCCGGGTCGGTGGCCCGCTTCCTGTGGTTCGACCCCGGAGAGGGCCGCGAGGGACGGCTGTTGGTCGTGCTGCACCACGTCGTCACCGATGCCGCCTCGTGGGGCGTCCTGGTAGCCGACCTCGCAGGAGCCTGGGACGGGTCACCGCTCCCACCACCCGGTACGTCCTTCAAGGAGTGGGCCGAGGGCCTGCGGACCGAGGCGCAGTCGCCCCGCCGCACAGCCGAACTCTCCTTCTGGCAAGGCATCTTGAACCGTCCCGAACCGTTCCTCGGCTCCTCCCCGCTGGACCCCGCCCAGGACACCAGGTCCACGATCCAGCGGCTGTGGACCACCCTAGGCCCCGACCTCACCGCCCCGCTGACCGCCGCCCCCGTCCAGGAAGCGCTGCTGACCGCGCTGGCGCTCGCCGTCCCGGACTGGCGGCGATCCCTCGGCCGCCCGACACCGGACGGGGACACCTCGCTCCTGATCGCCCTGGAGGGGCACGGCCGAGAGGAGCAACTCCTGCTCGACGCGGACCTGTCCGGCACCCTGGGCTGGTTCACCAGCGTCTTCCCGATCCGACTGGATCCCGGCGGCGCGGGATCCGGCGCGGACCGGGTCCGGCGGATCGGCGACCAGGTCGCCGAGCTCCCCGACAAGGGAGTCGGCTACGGACTGCTGCGCCATCTCAACCCGGACACGGGCGCCGTACTGGCCGAACTCCCGGAGCCCCAGATCGAGTTCAACTACTTGGGCCGGATGACCATGGGTGAGCGGCGGGACAGCGATCTGTTCACCAGCGCCCCCGAGACCGGCGCCATGGGCAGTGGAGCCGACCCTGGCATGCCGGCCCCGTACCCGCTGGTCGTCGACGCGGTGATCACCGGTGAGGAACTGAGCGTCTGCTGGCAGTGGCCGGAGCGGCTCTTCGCCCAGGCGGAGATAGAGCGACTGGCCGACGGCTGGGCGACCGCCCTCGAACTGCTTCTGAAAGGCGGAGAGCTGTGACGGAGACCCCCACGGCCACCCCCGGCGACCTCGCGGCACGCAAGCGTGAACTACTGCGCCGCAGGCTGGAGGACGCCGGCCTGGCCGACGCGCCCGCCCGCTCCGAGCGGATCCCGCGCCGACCCGCCGACGCCGGACGCCTTCCGCTGTCGTACGCCCAGTCCCGGATGTGGCTGCTCCAGCAGCTCGACCCGACCAGCCCCGCCTACAACGTGTGCCTGGCCATCCGGCTGCGCGGCCCCCTCGACGCGACCGCCCTGCGGACCGCCCTGCAGGGCTTGGTCGACCGGCACGAGGTACTGCGCACGCGCTACCCGGCGTCAGCCGACGGCACCCCGGAGCAGGTCGTCGACGCGGGGGCGGAGGTGGCCTTCGAGAGCGCCGACCTGAACGGACTGCCCGAGGAGGAGCAGGACCGCAGGGCCGAGACGCTCGCGCGGACCGCCTCGGCGACCTCGTTCGACCTCGCCGCCCACCACCCCATGCGCACGCTCCTCGTCCGCCGCGGCGAGCAGGACCACACCCTCGTCCTGACGGTCCATCACATCGCTTGGGACGGCGGCACGTTCAATGCCCTCTCCCGTGACCTCAGCGCGCTGTACCGAGCGGCGGCGACCGGCGAGGCCGCCGATCTCGAACCCCTGCCCGTCCAGTACGCCGACTTCGCGCACTGGCAGCGCGAGACCTGGAACGACGAGCGGCTGGCCGAACACCTCGACCACTGGCGCACGGCACTCGTCCCGCCGCCCGGCCCGCTTGCCCTGCCCACCGACGCCGCCCGCACCGCGCAGCCCACCGCACAGGGCGACCGCCGCTTCCACACCTTCGCGTCCGACGTGACCGACCGGCTCACCGCCTTCGCCCGCAACGCCGGCGCGACCCCCTTCATGGTCCTCCTCGCCGGACTCGCCGCCCTGCTGCACCGGACCACCGGCGCCACCGACATCCCGGTCGGCTCGGCCGTGATGAGCCGCGACCTTCCAGGCCTGGAAAAACTGATCGGCAACTTCGGCAACACCCTGGCCCTGCGCGCCGACCTCGACGGCGACCCCGGCTTCGCCGAACTCGTCGAACGTGTACGTCAGTTGTGCACCGACGGCTACGCCCACCAGGACATGCCGTTCGACCTGCTGGTCGAGCGACTGCGCCCGGAACGGCACCCCGGCCGTGCCGTCTACTTCGACGTCATGCTGCTCTTCCTGACCCAGGGGCTCGAAGGGCCGCGCCTGCCCGGAGTGACGGCCGAGTGGGAGACCGTCCACAACGACACCACCCAGTTCGACCTCTCCCTGGAGGCGTTCCACACCGCCGGCCGTCTTCGCGTAGAGGCCACCTATCGCAGCTCCCTCTTCACCCCGGAGACGGTCGACCGTCTGCTGCGGCAACTGGAGACGCTGCTGGGCGCGGCGCTCGAAGAACCCGAACTCGCGCTCTCCAGACTGCCGTTGATGACCGAGTCCGAGGAAGCGAGGGTGCTGGAGGACTGGAACGCGACCGCGCATCCCGTCCCTGCCACCACCCTCACCGCCCTCGTCGACAGGCAGGCGCACGCCACGCCGGACGCCCTGGCCCTGATCGCGGAAGCCACCGAACTCGACCACGCCGAACTCCACGCCCGCGCCAACCGCCTCGCCCGCCTCCTCATTGCCCAAGGCGTGGGCCCCGAGCGGCTGGTGGGCGTCGCCCTCGACCGTGGCCCGGACCTGGTCGTCGCGCTTCTCGCCGTGCTGAAGGCGGGCGGCGCCTACGTCCCCCTGGACACCGGCTACCCCGCCGAGCGACTGGCGTTCATGATCCAGGACGCCATGCCCGCGCTCGTGATCACCGCCGGCGACGCGCTGCCCCCGCACGCGGCACCGACCCTGCGGCTGGACGATCCCGAGGTGCAGGCCCGGCTCGCTCCTCTGGACCCCGCCCAACTCGCCGACGAGGAACGGCTGGAGCCCCTGCGCCCCGCCCACCCGGCCTACGTCATCTACACCTCCGGCTCCACCGGCCGCCCCAAGGGCGCGGTCGTCTCGCACGCGGCGATCGTCAACCGGCTGCTGTGGATGCAGGAGACGTACGGACTGCGCCCCGAGGACCGGGTGCTGCAGAAGACCCCGGCCAGTTTCGACGTGTCCGTGTGGGAGTTCTTCTGGCCGCTGATCACCGGCGCGGCCCTGGTGCTCGCCCGCCCGGGCGGCCACCGCGACCCCGCCTACCTGGCCGAGCTGATCCTCGAACAGCGGGTCACCACCGCCCACTTCGTCCCCTCCATGCTGCGCGTCTTCCTCGACGACCCGGCGGCGGAGCGCACGCGTGGCGTCCTGCGCCGAGTGGTCTGCAGCGGCGAGGCCCTCCCGTCGGAACTCGCCGACCGCTTCGCCCAACTCCTTGACGGCACCGAACTGCACAATCTCTACGGTCCGACCGAGGCCGCCGTGGACGTCACCGCGTGGCCCTGCGCCGAGGGCACCGGGTCCGCCGCCGGTTCCGTACCGATCGGCCGACCGGTGTGGAACACCCGCACCCTGGTTCTCGACCCCACACTGCGCCCGGTCCCGCCCGGCATCCCCGGCGAGCTGTATCTCGGCGGCACCCAACTGGCCCGCGGCTACCTCGACCGCCCCGGCCTCACCGCCACCCGCTTCGTCGCCGACCCCTACGGCCCACCGGGCGCCCTCCTGTACCGCACCGGCGACCTGGTGCGTTGGACCGCGAAGGGGGCGTTGGAGTTCCTCGGCCGGGGCGACGACCAGGTCAAGATCCGGGGCTTCCGGGTCGAGCCGGGCGAGACAGAGGCCGCCACGGCCGCACTGGCAGGGGTGTCCCAAGCCGCGGTGACGGTACGTCAGGACGAGCCGGGTGAGCCGCGCTTGGTGGCGTACGTCGTCGCGCGTCCCGGCGTTCGACTGGACCCCCTCCAGGTCCGGCAGGACCTCAAGGCGACGCTGCCGGACCAGTCGCTGCCCGCCGTGGTCGTCGTCCTGGACGAACTGCCGCTGACCCCCAACGGGAAGCTCGACCGGGCAGCCCTGCCCGCCCCCGACCTCGCGGCCCTCACCACGGCGACCGCGCCCCGCACCGAGGCGGAACAGCAACTGTCGGCCCTCGTAGCCGAGTTGCTCGGACTGCCGACGGTCGGTGTCCACGACGACTTCTTTGCCCTGGGCGGTCACTCCGTCCTGGCCACCCGCCTGGTCGCCCGGATCCGGGCCGACCTCGGCGCGGTCGTCCCGCTGCGCGCCGTCTTCGACACCCCGACGGTCGCCGAACTCGCCACGCTCCTCACGCCTGTCCTAGGCACCCCGGCCGAGCGCCGCCCCGCGCTGCGCCCGACCCGGCGCCCCGACCCGGTGCCGCTGTCCTCCGCCCAGGCCAGGCTCTGGTTCCTGTACCGGCTTGAGGGCCCGAGTCCGACGTACAACATCCACACCGCCATCCAGCTGTCCGGCTCGCTCGACGACACCGCGCTGCGCGCCGCGCTGAACGACGTCGTGGCCCGCCACGAGTCCCTGCGCACGGTCTTCCCCGACGGCGACGGCACTCCCCGACAGGTCGTGCTGTCGGCGCAGGATGCGAAGGTGCCCTTCACCGTGCGGCCCGTCGGCGAGGCAGATCTCGACGCCCTCCTGCGCGAGGAGGCCGCCTACGCCTTCGCGCTGGACGTCGAAATCCCCGTCCGTGCCACGCTGTTCACTCTCGCGCCCGACGAGCACGTCCTGCTGCTGCTCGTGCACCACATCGCCACCGACGGTTGGTCGGCGGATCCGCTGCTGCGGGACCTGGAGAACGCCTACACGGCCCGACTGGCGGACACCGCCCCGGAGTTGCCGCCGCTCGCGGTGCAGTACGCCGACTACACGCTCTGGCAGCGGTCGCTCGGCGAACAGGATGCGCAACTGGCTTACTGGCAGCAGGCGTTGGAGGGGCTCCCGGAGGAACTCCAGCTGCCCGTCGACCGGCCGCGCCCCGCCGTCCCCGGCTATCAGGCGGGTGCTGTCGACTTCACCCTCGGCGCCGACGTGCACACCGCACTGCGAGACCTGGCCGCCGAGACCGGCGGGACCGTCTTCATGGCCCTCCAGTCCGCCCTCGCGGTCCTGCTCGGCAGGCTCGGCGCCGGCGACGACATCCCGCTCGGCACGCCGGTCGCCGGACGTGGTGACGCGGCTCTCGACGACCTCGTGGGCCTCTTCGTCAACACGCTGGTGCTGCGCACCGACCTCTCCGGCGACCCGACGTTCCGCGTACTCCTCGCCCGGGTGCGCGAGGCCGATGTGGACGCGTACGCCCATCAGGATCTGCCGTTCGAGCAGTTGGTGGACGCGCTCGCCCCGACCCGCTCGATGGGCCGCCACCCGCTCTTCCAGGTGATGCTCGCGCATCAGCAAGCGCCGGACGAGACAAGGGACTTCGCCGGTCTGACCCTGCGGGAGCGGCGGGTCGCCTTCTACACCGCGAAGACCGACCTGGCCTTCCACCTGTTCGAGCGCGCGGAGGCGGGCGGGATCAGCGGGGCACTGGTCTTCAGCCGCGACCTCTACGACCCCGACTCGGCGCGGGACTTGGTGGAACGGTTCGTGCGGCTGGTCGGTGAACTGGCCCGGCAGCCGGACCGCCCGGTGGGCGCGGCCGACGTACTCACCCCGCACGAGCGGCAGTTGCTGCTGGGGGAGTGGAACGACACCGCGCACCCCATGCCTGCCACCACCCTGACCGCCCTGTTCGAGGAGCAGGCGGCGGCGACACCCGACCTCATGGCCGTCGAGTACGGCACCGAGGACGGGCCGTCGCTCACCTACGCCGACCTCAGCTCTCGCGCCAACGCCCTTGCGGCAAAGCTCATTTCCCTCGGTGTCGGTCCTGAGCACCGGGTCGGCATTCATCTCGAACGCTCGGTGGAGATGGTGGTCGCCCTGGTCGCCGTCCTCAAGGCTGGCGGTGCCTTCGTGCCGCTGGAGCCGTCCTGGCCGGCCCGCCGGATCGAGGAGGTGTCCCGCAACGCGGGGCTGACGGCGGTCCTGGGTCGAGTCGGCGACACGACAACGCCCGGTGGCCCGCCCCTGGTCGAGGTCGACCTGAGCGGCCCGGTTCCGGACGCGGCGGCTCCTGACGTGGTCGTCGACCCCGAGGGACTCGCCTACGTCATCTACACCTCGGGCTCCACCGGCGTACCGAAGGGGGCGATGATCCGCCACCGGGCCATCGCGCACCGGCTGTTGTGGCAGCGCGTGCTGCTCGGCTTCGGCACGGACGACGCCGCGCTCTTCAAGGCGCCGCTCGGCTTCGACATCTCCATCAACGAGATCTTCCTGCCGCTGGTGCACGGCGGGCGCGTGGTGATCGCCGAGCCCGGCGGCGAACGGGACGTCGACTATCTGCTGGAGACCGTCGAACGACACCGGGTGACCTTCACCTATTTGGTCTCCTCGATGCTCGATCTCCTCCTGGAACAGGACGGGTTCGCCCGACGGGCCGCGTCGCTGAAGCACGTGTGGTGCGGCGGCGAGGTGCTCACGCCCGAGCTGTTCGCCCGCTTCAGGGCCGCGAGCCCGGCGATCATGTACCACGGGTACGGACCGGCCGAGGCGACCATCGGCGTCAGCCACGTCGTCTACCGCACGGGTGCGATGCGCAGCGCCGTCTCCATCGGCCGGCCCAACGGCAACACCCGGCTGTACGTGCTCGACGACCGGCTCCGACCCACGCCGGTCGGCGTCCCCGGCGAGCTGTACGCCGGTGGCGTCTACCTCGGCCGCGGCTATGTCAACGACCCGCGCCGGACCGCCGATCACTGGGTGGCTGACCCCTTCGGCCCGCCCGGCGAACGGCTCTACCGCACCGGCGACCTGGTGCGGTGGCAGCGCGACGGCACGCTGGAGTTCCTCGGCCGCGCCGACAATCAGGTCAAGATCCGCGGTATGCGGGTGGAGTTGGAGGAGATCGAGGCCGTCCTGGAGCAGCACCCGGCCGTGCGGCGCGCGGTCGTGGTGATCCGGGAGGACGCGCCGGGCGTCAAGCAACTCGCCGGATACTGCCTGGCAGTTGGTGACGTGGGCGCCGAGGTGCGCGGCTGGCTGCTGGAGCGGCTGCCCGAGCACATGGTCCCGCGCACGCTCACTGTCCTGGACGCCTTCCCGCTGCTGCCCTCCGGCAAGGTGAACCGCACCGGCCTACCCGCCCCCGAGACCACGGCCACCACCGCGACCCGGGCACCCGCGAACGAACGCGAGGAGCAGCTCACCGAACTCTTCGCGAGTGTCCTCGGGTTGGCGAGCGTCGACGTGGACGACAACTTCTTCGAGCTGGGCGGCGACAGCATCGTCTCCATCCGGCTGGTCACCCTCGCCCGCAAGGCAGGCCTCGACCTCAGCCCCCGGCAGGTCTTCCAGTCGCCGACCCCCGCCGGTCTGGCCGCGGCGGCAGGCACCGCGGCCCGCCCCGAGTCCGGCCCCGCCGACGAGCCGGTGGGCGAGCTGGACCTCACCCCGGTCATGCACTGGACGGCCGGCCCCGACGGCTCCTACGGCGGCCTGGCTCAAGCGGTCCTGCTGACCACCCCGCCCGACCTCACCGACGAGGCGCTCATCGCCGTACTCCAGGTCCTCGTGGACCGCCACGACATGCTGCGGGCCCAACTGACGGACGCGCGGCGGCTGGTGGTGCCGCCCGAGGGAACGGTACGGGCCGGAGACCTGCTCACCCGCGCAACCAGCGAAGACCTCGACGTGCAGCTCGCCGAGGCGGCCGCCCGCCTCGACCCCCGCACCGGTCGCATGCTGCAAGCCGTCCGGTTCGAGGCGGCCGACGGCGGCCCTGGCCGACTGCTCCTCGTCGCCCACCACTTGGTCGTGGACGGCGTGTCCTGGCGGATCATCGGCACCGAACTGGCCGAGGCCTGGGCGACAGCGCGAGGCGGAACGACCCCGCGGCCTCGGCGTACCGGCACCTCCTTCCGGACCTGGAGCGCCCTGCTCGCCGAGGAGGCCCGCAAGCCCGAGCGGTTGCGTGAACTACCTTGGTGGACCGAGGCGTTGGAGGGCGCGCGCCCCCTGCTGGACCGCACGCTCGACCCGGACCGCGACACCGCGCGGACGGTACGGGAGCGGACCCTCGTCCTCCCCGAGGACATCACCGCGTCCCTCCTGACGTCCGTCCCCGCCGCCTACCACGCGGCCGTCCCCGACGTACTGCTCACCGCCCTTGCCCTGGCCGCGGCGGCCTGGCGGGAGGAGCGCGGGGACCTGACGGGACGGTCGTTGCTTGTCGGTGTCGAGGGGCACGGGCGCGAGGAGGACATCGCCGACGGTGTGGATCTGTCGGCCACGGTGGGCTGGTTCACGACCTTCCACCCGGTCGGCATCGATCCGGGCCCGCTCGATCTCGACGACGCGCTGGCCGGTGGTCCCGCCGTGGGTACGGCACTCAAGCGCGTCAAGGAGCAGGTGCGCGCGGTACCCGAACACGGCCTCGGCTACGGCCTGTTGCGCCACCTCAACCCCGACACCGCGCCCGAACTGGAGAAGCTGCCGCAGCCGCAGCTCGTCTTCAACTACTTGGGCCGGTTCAGCGCCGCCAACTCGGCCGCGGTGGCGTGGGAGTTGGCCCCCGAGGCCCCGATGCTGCGCGTACCACCGGACGCCGACCGACCCGTGGCCTTCGGTCTGGAGCTGAACGCGGTCGCCGTCGAGGAGGCGGGCGGCACCCGGCTGCACATCTCCGCCGCCTGGCCGGAGGCCTTCCTGACGGCTGATGAGTCGGACGCCCTGCTCGCCCTCTGGGAACGCGCCCTGCGCGGTCTCGCCCGGCACGCCGACGGCTCGCCCGCCGGTGGGCTCACCCCGTCCGACCTCCCCCTGGTCGAACTGACCCAGGAAGACATCGACGACTTCGAGAACGACGACTTCTAGAACGGCTCCGAGAACCACGACTTCCAGAACGACTTCGAGAACGACTTCGAGAACGACGAGTTCTGAGGGACCCCGAGATGACACCCCAGACGCCCGCACGACCCCCGCAGCGGAGGAACCGGTGACCCAGCAGCCCCCGACACCCGACGAGTTGCTCCGCTCGGTCACCGACGCACTGAGCTCCGAGGAGCCGCCGCCCGGTGAGGACGACAGCCTCATCGGGTTCGGCCTGGACTCCATCACCCTGATGAAGATCGCCGGTGGCTGGCGCAAGCAGGGCGTCCGGATCGGCTTCTCCGACCTGGCCAAGGAGCCGACTCTGCGCGCCTGGCGGTCCCTGCTGGCGGCCGCCGTACCGGAGCCGGCCGCCCCGCCGACTCCACCGTCGCCGGTCGCGGCGACCGTCCCCGACGAGCCGTTCCCGCTCGCGGTCATGCAGCACGCCTACTGGATCGGCCGCGGCGACGACACCAACCTGGGCTCCGTCGCCGCGCATCTCTACGTCGAGTTCGACGGCGCGGACGTGGACCCGGAACGGCTCGACACCGCCGTACGGGCGCTCGTGGCGCGGCACGCGATGCTGCGGGCGCGGTTCACCGACGACGGGCGGCAGCAGATCCTTCCCCAAGTGGCTAGGCCGGTCACGGTCGTTGACGACCTGAGGGACCTGGACGAGGAGGCCGCCGCCACGGCACTGGAGGAGACCCGGCACTCCTCCTCGCACGCTCGGCTGGACGTCGCCGCCGGTGAAGTGTTCCTCGTCCGGCTCTCGTTGCTGCCCGGCGGCCGGACCCGGCTGCACGTCGACGTCGACATGCTCGCCGCGGACGCGCTGAGCTACCGCGTGCTGCTCTCAGATTTGGCCGCGCTGTACGCGAAGCCCGACGCGCCACTGCCTCCGATCCGCACCAGCTATCCGGAGTACCTCGCCGAGCGCGCGGAGGTGCGGCGGCTGAGTCGTGAGCAGTCGCAGGAGTGGTGGCTGCGGCGGGTGCCCGAACTGCCCAGCGCACCCGAACTCCCGCTCGTGCCAGAGGCGGAGCGCACCGACCCGACCCGGGTGACCCGCCGCCACCACTGGCTGCCGCCCGAGGAGAAGCAGCGACTGACCACGCGAGCGCATCGGCACGGGCTGACCCCCGCCATGGCCGTGGCGACCGCCTTCGCCGAGGTGCTGGCCGCCTGGAGCGGACAGCCGCGCTTCCTGCTCAACGTGCCGATGTTCGACCGCCGCGGCTCCCACCCCGACGTCGATCTGCTGGTCGGCGACTTCACCAGTTCCGTGCTGCTGGACGTCGACGTCACCGAGCCCACGTCGTTCACCGACCACGCTCGGCGCCTCCAGGACCGTATGCACACCGACGCCGCACACGCCGACTACTCCGGCGTCGAGGTACTGCGGGACCTGACCCGGCACAACGGCGAACAGGTGCTGGCGCCGGTCGTGTTCACCAGCGCGCTCAACCTGGGGGAGCTGTTCGACTCCGGTGTCACGCACTCCTTCGGGAAGCCGGTCTGGATCATCTCCCAGGGGCCGCAGGTGCTGTTGGACGCCCAGGTGACCGAGGTCGACGGCGGTCTGCTCGTCAACTGGGACGTCCGGGAGGACGCGTTCCCCGCCGGGCTGATCGACGCGATGTTCGCCGCCTTCCACGGGCTCGTCACCCGGCTCGGCACCGACGACACCGTCTGGGAGCAGCCGGTCCCGGCGCTGCTGCCCGCCGCGCAGTCGGCCGTACGTGCCGTCGTGAACGCGACCGACGGACCGCGCAGCCATCGCCTACTGCACCAGGGGTTCTTCGAGCGGGCGGCCGAACGGCCGGACGCACCCGCGGTCCTGTGGGGTGACGAAAACGCCCTGACCTACGGCGAGTTGGCGGACCGAGTGCTGCGCACCGCCGCCGCGCTGGTCGCGCGCGGTACCAGCCCCGGGGACACGGTCGCCGTCAGCCTGCCCAAGGGACCCGAGCAGATCGTCGCCGCCCTGGGCGTGTTGGCGGCCGGCGCCGCCTACGTACCGATCGGGGTCGAGCAGCCCGCCGCCCGCCGTGACCGCATCCGTGCGACGGCCGGCTTCCGGCTCGCGCTGACCGACGGGCGCCCGGTGGACGGGATCGACACCCTCGTGGTCGCCGACGCCCTGTCGACCGAGCCGCTGTCGGAACCGGTGGTGGTGGACGAGGAACAGGCGGCCTACGTCCTGTTCACCTCGGGCTCCACCGGCGAACCCAAGGGCGTCGAGGTGCCCCACCGGGCGGCCATGAACACGATCGACGACCTCAACGACCGTTTCTCGGTGGGCCCTGACGACCGCTGCCTGGCCGTCTCCGCCCTCGACTTCGACCTCTCCGTCTACGACCTGTTCGGGCTGCTGAGCGCGGGCGGGGCCGTGGTCCTGGTGGAGGAGGCCGACCGGATCGAAGCACAGCAGTGGGCGGAACTCGTCCGCACCCACCGGGTCGCACTCCTCAACTGCGCGCCCCCGCTGCTCGACATGCTGCTGCTCGCCACCGGACCCGGTGAACTCGCCGGACTGCGCACGGTGTTGCTCGGCGGCGACTGGGTCGGCACCGATCTGCCCGGGTGGCTCGCCGAGCGGGCGCCGGGCTGCCGGTTCGTCGGTCTGGGTGGGACCACCGAGACCGCGATCCACTCCACCGTCTGCGAGGTGACGGACGCTCAAGTACCCGCGCACTGGCGGGCGGTGCCGTACGGAACTCCGTTGCGTAATGTGCGCTGCCGGGTGGTCGACGCGCAGGGGCGGGACTGTCCGGACTGGGTGCCGGGGGAGCTGTGGATCGGCGGGGACGGGGTGGCGCTCGGCTACCGGCGCGATCCGGAGCGCACCGCCGAGAAGTTTCCCGAGGGCGACGGCATCCGCTGGTACCGGACCGGTGACCTCGCCCGGTACTGGCCCGACGGCACTCTGGAGTTCCTGGGCCGCCGCGACCATCAGGTGAAACTGCGCGGCTTCCGGATCGAGTTGGGTGAGGTGGAGGCGGCGCTCGCGGGGCATCCGGCCGTTAGGCGTGCGGTGGCCGGGGTGACCCGGGCGCAGGGCGTCCAACTCGCCGCCACGGTGGCCGCCGAGGACGTGACCGAGGACGACCTGCGGGAGTGGGCGCGTACCGTGCTGCCCCCGCACATGGTCCCGGCCCGGATCGTCGTCGTACGAGAGCTGCCCCTCACCTCCAACGGGAAGCTGGACCGGCGGACGGTGGCGCAACTCTGGGAGTCGGCACAGGAGTTGGAGCACCGGGCGCCCGGCACCGCGCTGGAGAACGTCGTGGCGCGGATCTGGGGAGACGTGCTCGGCACCGGGCGCGTCGGCCTCGACGACGGGTTCTTCGCGCTCGGCGGGGACTCGGTGCTCGCCACTGTGATCGTGAGCCGGCTGCGAGAGGCGCTGGACACCTCCGAGGTGTCCGTCCGCGCGCTGTTCGCGACCCTCACGGCCGGCGGGATGGCCAAGCGGCTGTCCGCCGAGGAGGAGACGCCCGGACGGCTCGAACAGGTCGCCGCCATTCACCTGGAGATCGAGGGGATGTCGGCGGAGGAGATCGACTCGGCGCTGCGGGACGCGTGACAGAGCGAAGCGGCGGGGCGGCGCGCTGCGAATGTAGGACTCGTTTTTCATGGCCGTCAATAGACTGA